>NZ_JBIVJP010000027.1:0-159261 GCF_044750285.1 Streptomyces sp. NPDC088812
GACTGGGTCGGCGGCCGCTACTCCTACGACTCCGCGATCGGCCTGTCCCTGATGATCGCGATCGGCCCGGAGCGGTTCCGTCAGATGCTGGACGGCTTCCACACCGTCGACGAGCACTTCCGCACCGCGCCCGCCGAGGCCAACGCGCCGCTGCTGCTGGGCCTGCTGGGCGTCTGGTACGGCAACTTCCACGACGCCCAGGCGCACGCGGTCCTCCCGTACAGCCACTACCTGTCGAAGTTCACCGCCTACCTCCAGCAGCTGGACATGGAGTCCAACGGCAAGTCGGTGGACCGGGACGGCCGTCCGGTGGAGTGGCAGACGGGTCCGGTGGTGTGGGGCACGCCGGGCACCAACGGGCAGCACGCCTACTACCAGCTGATCCACCAGGGCACCAAGCTGATCCCGGCCGACTTCATCGGCTTCGCCCGGCCCGTGGACGGGCTGAGCGACGGGCTCAAGGCGCAGCACGACCTGCTGATGGCGAACTTCTTCGCCCAGACCCAGGCCCTCGCTTTCGGCAAGACCCCCGAGGAGGTCCGTGCCGAGGGTGTGCCCGAGGAGCTGGTCGCCCACAAGACCTTCCGGGGCGACCATCCCACCACCACCGTCCTCGCCAGCGAGCTGACCCCCTCGGTCCTCGGCCAGCTCGTCGCCCTCTACGAGCACAAGGTGTTCGTCCAGGGAGCCGTCTGGAACATCGACTCCTTCGACCAGTGGGGCGTCGAACTCGGCAAGGTCCTCGCCAAGCGCGTCGAGCCCGCGCTGACCGAGGGCGCGGACGTGCCAGGCCTGGACCCCTCGACCCAGGCCCTGGTCGCCGCGTACCGGGAGCTGCGCGGGCGTAGCTGAGCGGGCGTAGCTGAGCGGGACTCTTGTAGACTCCCCGGCGGTCATGAACACGATCGTCGGGGGAGTGCAACGTGGCGCGTGCGCGGGGGAGTTGGACCGGCGGCAGCCTGACCGCCGGCTCCTTCCTCAAGCCCCACCGGGTGGCACGGGCGGTGTTCCACCCGGTGTGGATCCCGGCGGCGCTCGACCCGACGGTGGAACGCCTCAAACGGATCCGGGTCGTCGCCGGAGTGGTCGCGGCCCTCGGCGTCTACTCCTTCATCGAGGGCGGTTTCGCCTTCGACGAGATGCTGGACAACGCGGTGACCGCCTCCGCCGTCCTGTTCCTCCTCACGCCGCTCACGGTCGGCGTGATGCTCCTCGTCTGGCGGCGCACCGGCGCCGTGAGCCAGTTGAGGACGCCGCTCGTCAACTCGCTCAAGCTGCTGCTGCTCTTCGTCGCCTCGGTCGTCATGACCCTGGTGCTGTTCCGGCTGGGCGACACGCTGGGGGCGGTCGCGAGACTGGTCTCGACGCTGCTGGGCCTCTGGGCGGCCTTCTTCGTGGTCGCGGGCGCGATCCGGCTCACCGGGAACTTCTTCGGCACCGCCGCCGTGCACCGCTGCCTGCCGCCGCTGCTCGCCACGGTGACGACCTGGCTGATGGCCGTCCCCGATCTCGTCACGGGCGATCTGCACGGCCTGGGACTCACCCTCGGCGTCGTCTTCATCCTGGGAGCACCGGTGACGGTCACCGCGATCGCCCTCCTGGAGACCCGTCGCCTCGGACGGCGCTACGGCATCCGTCTGACGGCTCACCCGGCGACCCTCCCGCCCGTCCCGGCACCGCCCCCGCCGGCCTCACCCACCCCTCCGGCGCCGATGCGACCGACGGCACCCCCGTCGGTCCCCCGGCAGGGGCAGCCGTACGGCCCGTACAGCCACCCGTACGGCTCCTCCGGCCCCCACAACGGACGGAACCCGTACGGCCGTTGACCGTACGGGTTCCGGGAGGGGGCGGGTTTCCGTCAGGGGGACGCCGGCGGATACAGCGCCTTCGGGAGCTGGGAGGCCGCCGCCGAGTCCAGGAGCCACAGGGTGCGGGACCGGCCGCGGGCTCCCGCCGCCGGGGCCTGGATCTCGCCCGCGCCGGACAGGGCGATGGCGACCGCCTGCGCCTTGTCCTCGCCGGCCGCGAGCAGCCACACCTCACGGGCCGCCCGGATCGCCGGGAGGGTGAGGGTGACGCGGGTCGGCGGGGGCTTCGGCGCGCCGCGCACGCCGACCACCGTGCGCTCGGTCTCCCGTACGGCCGGCAGCTCCGGGAAGAGCGAGGCCACATGGGTGTCCGGGCCGACGCCCAGCATCAGGACGTCGAAGGTGGGGACGGCGCCGTGGTTCTCCGGGCCGGCCGCCCGGGCCAGCTCGTCGGCGTAGGCGGCCGCGGCCGCCTCCACGTCGGTGCCGTGGGGACCGTCGGACGCGGGCATGGCGTGCACGCGCTCGGGGTCCACCGGGACGGAGTCCAGCAGCGCCTCGCGGGCCTGTGTGACGTTGCGCTCCGGGTCGCCCTCGGGCAGGAAGCGCTCGTCACCCCACCACAGGTCGAGCCGGGCCCAGTCGACGGCGTCCCGGGCGGGAGCGGACGCCAGCGCGGCCAGCAGGCCGTTGCCGTTGCGGCCACCGGTGAGGACCACGGACGCGTGGCCCTGGGAGGCCTGCGCGTCCACGATCTTCGTGATCAGGCGGGCCGCGGCGGCCTGTGCCATCAGTTCCTTGTCGTGGTGCACGACGAGCTGCGGAACGCTCACTTCGCCGCAGCCTTCTTCGTCGGCACCTTGCGGGCGGTCTTCTTCGCCGCCTGCTTGGCGGGCGCCTTCGCGGCCTCCTCGACGGGAGTCCCGACGGCGACCGGCTCACCCGACGCCACCGGTTCTCCGCCGGGGGCGGCCTCCTCACCGGAGACGGCCTGTTCCCCGTCGGCGGCAGGCTCGCCGGGCGCCGCCGACGGTTCCTCCACGGCGGCGTTCGGCGCGGAGACGACCGCGTTCAGCCGCTCCACCCCGAACCGCAGCGTGGCGGCGTACGTGTCGTCCGGGTCGAGCCGGCGCAGTTCCTCCGCGATCAGCTCGGCCGTGTCCCGGCGCTTGAGCGCCACCGCACGGTCGGGCTGGCCCTCGATGGACAGCGTGGCCAGCGAGCCGTCGGCCCGGTCCAGCGCGATCGGCCCGCAGTCGGTGGACAGGCGCACCGCCGTGAGACCCGGCCCGCCGGACAGCGAGCGCTGGACGGGGACGCCCAGCCGGTCGCCGAGCCACATCGCGAGCAGCTCGCAGCTCGGGTTGAACTCCTCGCCCTCCACCTCGACCGCCTCCACCGTGCAGGTGACCTGGTCCAGGGCCGCGGCCAGCATCGAGCGCCAGGGCGTGATGCGGGTCCACGACAGGTCGGTGTCGCCCGGGGTGTAACGCTCGGCGCGGGCCACCAGGTCCCGTACCGGCTGCTCGGCGGCGTAGGTGTCGGTGACACGGCGCTGGGCCAGTGCGCCGAGGGGGTCCTGGGCCGGGTCGAGGGGCGCGCTCACCGGCCACCAGACGACGACGGGCGCGTCGGGCAGCAGCAGCGGCAGCACCACCGACTGCGCGTGGTCGGCCACCTCGCCGTACAGCCGCAGCACGACCGTCTCGCCGGTGCCCGCGTCGGCACCCACCCGCACCTCGGCGTCGAGCCGGGACTTCGTGCGGTCGCGGGGCGAGCGGGAGACCCGCTTGATGACCACCAGCGTGCGCGAGGGGTGCTCGCGCGACGCGTCGTTGGCGGCCTTGAGCGCGTCGTAGGCGTTCTCCTCGTCCGTGACGATGACCAGCGTGAGCACCATGCCCACGGCCGGTGTGCCGATCGCCCGGCGGCCCTTCACCAGCGCCTTGTTGATCTTGCTGGCCGTGGTGTCCGTGAGGTCTGTCTTCATGGCCGGCGCCAGCTCCGTCCGTCTCGTTCGAGCATCTGGTCCGCCTCGACGGGTCCCCAGGTGCCGGCCTGGTACTGGGCCGGCGTGCCGTTGGCGTCCCAGTACTCCTCGATCGGGTCGAGGATCTTCCAGGACAGCTCGACCTCCTCCGTGCGCGGGAAGAGGTTGGAGTCGCCGAGGAGCACGTCCAGGATCAGCCGCTCGTACGCCTCCGGCGAGGACTCGGTGAACGACTCGCCGTAGGCGAAGTCCATCGACACGTCCCGGATCTCCATCGAGGTGCCCGGCACCTTGGAGCCGAAGCGGACGGTGACGCCCTCGTCGGGCTGGACGCGGATGACGATCGCGTTCGACCCGAGTTCCTCGGTGGCCGTGGTGTCGAAGGGGGAGTGCGGGGCCCGCTGGAAGACGACCGCGATCTCGGTGACGCGGCGGCCCAGGCGCTTGCCGGTGCGCAGGTAGAACGGGACGCCCGCCCAGCGGCGGTTGTCGATGTTCAGCTTGATCGCGGCATAGGTGTCGGTCTTCGACTTCGCGTCGATGCCCTCCTCCTGGAGGTAGCCGATGACCTTCTCGCCGCCCTGCCAGCCGGCCGCGTACTGGCCGCGCACGGTGTCCTCACCGAGGTCCCTGGGCAGCTTCACCGCGCCGAGCACCTTGGTCTTCTCCGCGGCGAGGGCGTCCGCGTCGAAGGAGGCGGGCTCCTCCATCGCGGTGAGCGCCATCAGCTGGAGCAGGTGGTTCTGGATGACGTCACGGGCGGCGCCGATGCCGTCGTAGTACCCGGCCCGGCCGCCGATGCCGATGTCCTCGGCCATGGTGATCTGCACGTGGTCCACGAAGGACCGGTTCCAGATCGGTTCGAACATCGTGTTGGCGAAGCGCAGCGCCAGGATGTTCTGGACGGTCTCCTTGCCCAGGTAGTGGTCGATGCGGAAGACCTGGTCCGGGGCGAAGACCTCGTGCACGATCGCGTTGAGCTCCTCGGCCGACTCCAGGTCGTGGCCGAACGGCTTCTCGATGACCGCGCGCCGCCACGAGCCGTCCTTCTGGTCGGCGAGACCGTGCTTCTTCAGCTGCTGGATGACCACCGGGAAGGACCGCGGCGGCACGGACAGGTAGAAGGCGAAGTTGCCGCCGGTCCCCTGTGCCTTGTCGAGCTCCTCGATGGTGGCCCGCAGCCGCTCGAAGGCGTCGTCGTCGTCGAAGGTGCCCTGCACGAAGCGCATCCCCTGGATGAGCTGCTGCCAGACCTCCTCGCGGAAGGGCGTGCGGGCGTGCGCCTTGACGGCGTCGTGCACCTCGGCCGCGAAGTCCTCGTGCTCCCACTCACGGCGGGCGAAGCCCACCAGGGAGAAGCCCGGCGGCAGCAGACCCCGGTTGGCGAGGTCGTACACGGCCGGCATCAGCTTCTTGCGGGAGAGGTCCCCCGTGACGCCGAAGATGACCAGGCCCGACGGCCCCGCGATGCGCGGGAGCCGTCGGTCCGCGGGGTCACGGAGCGGGTTCGCCCCGGAACCGGAATGAGGGGACAAATCCTCAGCCCTCCGAAGGGGCGAGGCGCTCCAGCTCCGCCTCGGTCGACTTGAGCAGGTCGTTCCAGGACGCCTCGAACTTGTCGACGCCCTCGTCCTCGAGCAGCTGCACGACCTGGTCGTAGGAGATGCCGAGCTTCTCCACCGCGTCGAGGTCGGCGCGGGCCTGCTCGTAGGTGCCGGCGACGGTGTTGCCGGTGATCTCGCCGTGGTCCTCGGTGGCGTACAGCGTCGCCTCCGGCATGGTGTTCACCGTGTTCGGCGCCACCAGCTCGTCCACGTACAGCGTGTCCTTGTACGCCGGGTCCTTCACACCGGTGGAGGCCCACAGCGGACGCTGCTTGTTGGCGCCCGCCTGCTCCAGCGCGCTCCAGCGGTCGGAGGAGAAGACCTCCTCGTAGGCCTGGTAGGCGAGCCGGGCGTTGGCGACACCGGCCTTGCCGCGGGCGGCCTTGGCCTCGTCGGTGCCGAGCGCGTCGAGGCGCTTGTCGATCTCGGTGTCCACGCGGGACACGAAGAAGGAGGCCACGGAGTGGATCTTCGACAGGTCCAGGCCGCGCTCCTTGGCCTTCTCCAGGCCGGCCAGGTACGCGTCCATGACCTGGCGGTAGCGCTCCAGGGAGAAGATCAGCGTGACGTTGACGCTGATGCCGAGGCCGATGACCTCGGTGATGGCCGGCAGGCCGCCCAGGGTCGCCGGGATCTTGATCAGCGTGTTCGGCCGGTCGACCAGCCAGGCCAGCTGCTTGGCCTCGGCGACGGTCGGCTTGGTGTGGTGGGCCAGGCGCGGGTCGACCTCGATCGACACCCGGCCGTCCTGGCCGCCGGTGGCGTCGAAGACCGGGCGCAGGATGTCGGCGGCGTCCCGGACGTCCGCCGTCGTGATCATGCGGATGGCCTCTTCGACGGTGACCTTGCGGGCGGCGAGGTCCGACAGCTGCTGGTCGTAGCCGTCGCCCTGGGAGATCGCCTTCTGGAAGATCGACGGGTTGGTGGTGACGCCCACGACGTGCTGCTGGTCGATCAGCTCGGCGAGGTTGCCGGACGTGATCCGCTTGCGCGACAGGTCGTCCAGCCAGATCGCGACGCCTTCCTCGGAGAGGCGCTTGAGTGCGTCTGTCATGGAATTACATCTCCTACAGGTCGTGTGTGAGCGTCAGCGCTGGGCGGCCGCGAGCGATTCCCGGGCCTGGGCGGCCACGTTCTCGGCGGTGAAGCCGTACTCGCGGAAGAGGACCTTGCCGTCGGCCGAGGCACCGAAGTGCTCCAGGGAGACGATGCGGCCGGCGTCCCCGGTGTACTTGTGCCAGGTCAGTCCGATGCCCGCCTCGACGGCGACACGGGCCTTCACGGACGGCGGCAGCACGCTGTCCCGGTACCCCTGGTCCTGCTCCTCGAACCACTCGACGGACGGCATCGACACGACCCGCGTCGGCACCCCGCCGGCCTCCAGCCGCTCGCGCGCCTCGACGGCGACGTGCACCTCGGAGCCGGTCGCGATCAGGACCACCTCGGGGGTCCCGGTGGACGCCTCGAACAGCACGTATCCGCCGCGCGCGGCGTTCTCGTCCGGCTCGTAGGTCGGCACGCCCTGGCGGGTCAGCGCGAGGCCGTGCGGGGCGCCCTTGCCGAACTCCTTGGTCCAGCGGCGCAGGATCTCGCGCCAGGCGATGGCGGTCTCGTTGGCGTCGGCCGGGCGGACCACGTTCAGGCCCGGGATGGCGCGCAGGGAGGCGAGGTGTTCGACGGGCTGGTGGGTGGGGCCGTCCTCGCCCAGGCCGATGGAGTCGTGGGTCCACACGTAGGTCACCGGCAGGTGCATCAGCGCCGACAGCCGCACGGCGTTGCGCATGTAGTCGGAGAACACCAGGAAGGTGCCGCCGTAGATGCGGGTGTTGCCGTGCAGGGCGATGCCGTTCATCTCCGCGGCCATGGAGTGCTCGCGGATGCCGTAGTGGACCGTGCGGCCGTACGGGTTCGCCTCGGGCAGCGGGTTGCCGGCCGGGAGGAACGACGACGTCTTGTCGATCGTGGTGTTGTTCGAGCCGGCCAGGTCGGCGGAGCCGCCCCACAGCTCGGGGATGACCGCGCCGAGCGCCTGGAGGACCTTGCCGGAGGCCGCGCGGGTGGCGACGGCCTTGCCGGGCTCGAAGACCGGGAGCTTCTCCTCCCAGCCGGCCGGCAGCTCGCCCGCGGCGATCCGCTCGAAGTCGGCGGCGCGCTCGGGGTTGTTGTCGCGCCACTGCTGGAAGGACTTCTCCCAGACCGCGCGGGCCGCCTGGCCGCGTTCCAGGGCCTTGCGGGTGTGGGTGATGACCTCGTCGGTGACCTCGAAGGTCTGCTCCGGGTCGAAGCCGAGGACGCGCTTGGTGGCGGCGACCTCGTCGTCCCCCAGGGCGGAGCCGTGGGCGGCCTCGGTGTTCTGCGCGTTCGGGGCCGGCCAGGCGATGATGGAGCGCATCGCGATGAACGACGGCCGGTCGGTGACCGCCTTGGCGGCCTCGATCGCGTCGTAGAGGGCGTGCGGGTCCAGGTCGCCGTCCGGCTTCGGCGCGACGCGCTGGACGTGCCAGCCGTAGGCCTCGTAGCGCTTGACGGTGTCCTCGGAGACGGCCGTCTCGGTGTCGCCCTCGATCGAGATGTGGTTGTCGTCCCACAGCAGGACCAGGTTGCCCAGCTTCTGGTGGCCGGCGAGGGAGGACGCCTCGGCGGAGATGCCCTCCTGGAGGCAGCCGTCACCGGCGATGCAGTACACGAAGTGGTCGAACGGGGACTCGCCCTCGGCGGCCTCCGGGTCGAACAGACCGCGCTCGTAGCGGGCGGCCATCGCCATGCCGACGGCGTTGGCGACACCCTGGCCCAGCGGGCCGGTCGTCGTCTCCACACCCGTGGTGTGCCCGTACTCCGGGTGGCCCGGGGTCTTGGAGCCGTGCGTCCGGAACGCCTTCAGGTCGTCCAGCTCCAGGCCGAAGCCGGCCAGGTACAGCTGGGTGTAGAGGGTCAGGGACGAGTGGCCCGCGGACAGCACGAAACGGTCGCGGCCGACCCAGTCGGCGTCCGCCGGGTCGTGCCGCATCACCTTCTGGAAGAGCGTGTACGCGGCCGGCGCCAGGCTCATCGCCGTACCGGGATGGCCGTTGCCGACCTTCTGTACGGCGTCGGCGGCCAGGACACGCGCGGTGTCCACGGCCCGCTGGTCCAACTCGGTCCACTCGAGGTCTGTGGTGGTCGGCTTGGTGCTCACCCTGGGTCAGGGCTCCTCTCCACATGTCGAATACCGGCTGCTTCGGGCGCGCGCCCACCGGCTGCCGGTGCACTGGGTGCCCACCGGCCGCTGTCGAGCCTACCCCCGTAAGGACGTGCGTTTTTTCGAGTCATTCCAGACTGCCGGGCCTCACCGCGATCCGCCTCCCGACCGGCCGGAACCGCATTCGGCACATGAATACGGAGCCGCTCATCTGACTGCTCAATCGAGCTTCCGGGCGACCGATGAGCGGGCCGGTCGCGCGCCCCTCGGACACCCGGCACACACGCTCGGTGGCACCCCCCCCGTCGCGGTGCCTGCGACTCCCCCCGGGCGGTCCTGGGGATCGCTGCGACTCCCCCCGGGCGGTCCTGGGGATCGCTGCGACTCCCCCCCCGGGGGTCCCGGGGATCGCTGCGACTCCACCCCCCGGAGGCCCCGGGGATCGCTGCGACCTGCCCCCGGCGGCCCAGGGAATCTCTGCGGTCGCACCCCGGGCGGCCCCGGGGACCCCTGCGACCACACCCCCGGGTGGCCTCTCCCAACACGACCCCACCCCCGCGAAGAGCGGGGTATGGGCAACGTCTACAGTGGCGTGGTACGCGCGAGCTTTACCGGGACTTCACACGGGGGGCTTGCAAGGATGTCTCTGTCAGGGGTGTGCGTGACGGCCGTTGAATCCCGTCCAGCGGGGGTTATCGGGACGAGCCAGAGCCCGAGTCGGCGGCCGGTCGGGGCCCGGGTCAAGGCGTTCGTGGCGCTGACCAAGCCACGGATCATCGAGCTGCTGCTGATCACCACCGTTCCGGTGATGTTCCTGGCGCAGCGGGGTGTGCCGGATCTGAAGCTGGTCCTGCTCACCTCCATCGGCGGCTACCTGTCCGCGGGCGGCGCCAACGCGCTCAACATGTACATCGACCGTGACATCGACGCGCTCATGGACCGCACCTCCCAGCGTCCGCTGGTGACCGGCATGGTCAGCCCGCGCGAGTGCCTCGCCTTCGGCATCACCCTCGCGGTCGTCTCGACCCTCCTGTTCGGCCTCACCGTCAACTGGCTGTCCGCCTGGCTCGCCCTCGGGGCACTCCTCTTCTACGTCGTCGTCTACACGATGCTCCTCAAGCGCCGTACCTCGCAGAACATCGTGTGGGGCGGCATCGCGGGCTGCATGCCGGTGCTGATCGGCTGGTCGGCCGTGACGAACTCGCTGTCGTGGGCCCCGGTCGTCCTCTTCGCGGTCATCTTCTTCTGGACCCCGCCGCACTACTGGCCGCTGTCCATGAAGGTGAAGGAGGACTACGCGCGCGTGGGCGTCCCGATGCTGCCGGTCATCGCCTCCAACAAGGTGGTCGCCCGGCAGATCGTGATCTACAGCTGGGTCATGGTCGGCGTGTCGCTGCTGCTCACCCCGCTCGGCTACACCGGCTGGTTCTACACGGCGGTCGCGCTCGCGGCCGGCGGCTGGTGGCTGTGGGAGGCGCACGCCCTGCAGAACCGCGCCCGGGCGCAGGCCACGGGCGTGAAGCTGAAGGAGATGCGTCTCTTCCACTGGTCCATCACCTACGTCTCGCTGCTGTTCGTGGCGGTGGCGGTCGACCCGTTCCTGCGCTGACCCTTCGACATCATGTACGGCCGGACGGCCGGGGTGGGTGGCCAAGGCCACCCACCCCGGCCGTCGCCGTTCGGTCTACCCGTCGGTAGCATCCTGGCCATGGCAGACACCAAGCAGGTTGAGGCGAAGGGCGGCCGCGAGGTCGCCCGGCTCGCCAAGCGGATCGGCGCCTTCTCCACGGCGCACGGCGGGGCCGAGGGCCAGATCGCCTACCTCGGGGAGCGCGGCGCCCGGATCGTGCTGGTCGGCGCGGACGGCGGCTGGGGCGACCTGGTGGCGACCTCGGTCGACACCGCCCGCAAGGCCGTCGAGAAGGCCGGGATCACCGTCCACGAGACGTTCGACGGCGAGTTCGCGGCCAGGGTGCGCACCGGGCCGTACGAGTGGACGCGTATGGCCGGGATCCAGATCGGCGGCCCGTCCAACAGCTGAGCACCGGCCGACCAACACCTGACACCGGGTTCACCCGTTAGGCCGTGTGAGGAGCACGCCGAACACACGGTCCAGCCGTCGGGGAGTCCCGGATGATCGAAACGCCGTCCCTGGTGGACCAGTACTGCCACGGCGTCCTGAGAACGGAGCTGGGCCTCGGCACCTTCGAGGCCCAGCTGGCGCGCACCGCGGGCCCGCCCGCCCCGGGCACCACCCTCTTCGACACCCAGACGGGCTTCGCGGTACGCCGCTGGTGCCCCCCGCTCCTCGGCCTGGAGCCGCACTGCCCGCCCGCCCGCTACCTCGCCCGGCGTCGTGAGATCGGCGTACTGGAGGCGGGCCGCCGGCTGCTGCGCGGCAGCGGCATCACGACCTACCTGGTCGACACCGGGCTGCCCGGCGACCTGACGGGCCCCGACGAGATCGCCTCCGCGGGCGGAGCGCAGGCCCGCGAGATCGTGCGTCTGGAACTCCTCGCCGAGCAGGTGGCCGACACCTCCGGCACCGTCGAGTCCTTCCTCGCCAACCTCGCCGAGGCCGTGCACGCCGCCGCCGTGCACGCCGTCGCCTTCACCTCCGTGGCCGGCGCCCGGCACGGCCTCGCGCTCGCGCCGGAGCCGCCCGGGCCGGGGGAGGTGCGGGGCGCGGCGGGACGCTGGCTGGCCGCACGCCGGGTCGGCGGGGAGCTGAGCGACCCGGTGCTGCTGCGGCACCTGCTGTGGATCGCCGTCGCCTCGGGGCTGCCGCTGCAACTGCACGCGGGGCTCGGCGCGCCGGGCCTGCGCGTCGACCGCACCGACCCCGTCCTCCTGACGGACTTCGTCCGTGCGACGGCCGGACTGGGCACGGACCTGGTGCTGCTGCACGGCTACCCCTACCACCGCCACGCCGCCCACCTCGCCGGCGTCTTCCCGCACGTCTACGCCGACTCCGGCGCGGCGCTCGTGCGCACCGGTGCCCGCGCGGCGGCGATCCTGGCCGAGATCCTGGAACTGGCGCCCTTCGGGAAGATCCTGTTCTCCACGGGCGCCCAGGGCCTGCCCGAACTGCACGTGGTCGGCGCCCGGCTCTTCCGCGAGGCCCTCGGCCGGGTGCTGGGCACCTGGGTCGCGGAGGGCGCCTGGTCGCCGGCGGACGCGCATCGGGTCGCGGGGTTGGTGGCGGCGGGGAACGCGCGGCGGGTGTATGGGCTGGGTGACTGAGGAACAGTCCGATCGTCGAGACGGCAGGCGTGCGCCGCCTGCGGGGATGGTCCGTACTGGACGTACCCGATCACGCCTTGGGCGAGTTCGTCCCCGCCTCGCGCGGCGCACGCTCCCGTCAGCTCGAAGCGGGCTCCAGCCGGTCTCCGGGGGCGGCAGCAGGAAGGTCAGGGCCGGTGTGCAAGCGTTCACGCAACGACAGGAGCACCCGCACCACCCAGATCCACATCACGGCGGAGCCCAGCATGTGGAGGCCCACCAGAGCTTCGGGAAGGTCCGTGAAGTACTGGACATAGCCCACCGCACCCTGGCACAGCAGGATGACGAACAGCTCGCGGGTGCGATGCAGCGGGGCCTTCGGGGCGTCGACCGCCTTGAGGACGAACCACAGGGCGAACGTCAGCGACACCACGATCCAGGCCAGCACGGCGTGCATCTTGGTGACCGTCTCCCAGTCGACCGGCATCCGCTCGACCTCGCTGGAGTCGCCCGCGTGCGGGCCCGCGCCGGTGACGACCGTGCCGACCAGGATCAGCAGCACCGAGGCCGCCACCAGGAACCACACCAGCTGCCGCACCGCCCCGCCGACCAGCGGGCGGGGTGCCGCGTCGCCCTCCCCGGCGCGCTGCCACATCACGGTGGCGATCGCGATCAGGGCCGACGTGGCCACGAAGTGCGCGGCGACGGTGTACGGGTTGAGGCCGACGAGGACCACGATCCCGCCCAGGACCGCGTTGCTCATCACGACCCAGAACTGCGCCCAGCCCAGCCGGGTCAGACCGCGCCGGGACGGCTTCTGCGCGCGGGCGGCGATGATCGCCCAGCCGACCGCGGCGCACAGCACGTAGGTGAGCATGCGGTTGCCGAACTCGATGGCGCCGTGCAGGCCCATCTCGCTGGTCGCGGTGAGGGAGTCGGCGGTGCACTTGGGCCAGGTCGGGCAGCCGAGCCCGGACCCGGTGAGCCGCACGGCACCGCCGGTGACCACGATGATCACCGACATCACGAGCGCGGAGAGGGCCGCCCGTCGGACCGTCCGGGGGGCGGGGGTCCAGCGTTCGGCGATGAAGGCGAGGGGGTTGCGGACAGCCGCTGCGGCGTCTGCACGGGTCACGTTCGGCACGCCCTCCATCGTAGGGGGCCGCTTGTGCACGCGTTCACGAGGGGCCCCGCCGGCGTTCGGAGCGGGCTACTCCCAGCGGAAGAACCGCCCGGCGGCCGCCAGGCCCGCCACCGCCCACACCGCCAGCACACCGAGGTCGCCCCACGGCATGCCGGCCCCGTGCTGGAGCACGTCGCGCAGTCCGCCGGAGAGGGCGGAGATCGGCAGCAGGCCCAGGACGTCCTGCGCGGCCGGCGGGAACTTCTCCAGCGGCACGACGACCCCGCCCCCGACCAGGAGCAGCAGGAAGACCAGGTTGGCGGCGGCCAGCGTCGCCTCCGCCCGCAGTGTGCCCGCCATCAGCAGGCCGAGCCCGGAGAAGGCGCCCGTGCCCAGGACCAGCAGGAGCAGCACGGCGAACGGGTTGCCGTGCGGGGACCAGCCCAGCGCGAAGGCGATCGCCGTCAGCAGGGCGACCTGGAGGACCTCCGTGACCAGCACGGACAGCGTCTTCGCGGTCATCAGGCCCCAGCGGGGCAGCGGGGAGGACGCCAGCCGCTTCAGCACCCCGTACCGGCGTTCGAAGCCGGTGGCGATCGCCTGGCCGGTGAACGCGGTCGACATCACGGCGAGCGCGAGGACGCCGGGGGTGAGGAAGTCCACCGCCTCGCCCTCGCCCGTGTCGACGATGTCCACCGAGCTGAACAGCACCAGCAGCAGGGTCGGGATCACGACGGTGAGCAGCAGTTGCTCGCCGTTGCGCAGGAGCATCTTCGTCTCCAGCGCCGCCTGGGCGGCGATCATGCGCGGGAGAGGGGCCGCCCCGGGGGCGGGGGTGTAGGTGCCGGCGGTGGTCACGAGCGCAGCTCCTTGCCTGTGAGCTCCAAGAACACGTCCTCCAGGGTGTGCCGCTCCACCGAGATCCGGTCCGGCAGCACGCCGTGCTGCGCGCACCACGAGGTCACGGTCGCCAGCAGCTGCGGGTCGATCTTGCCGGTCACCCGGTACGAGCCCGGCGTCGGCTCGGCGGCGGTGGAGTCCGCGGGCAGGGCCTTGAGCAGCGAGCCGACGTCCAGTCCGGGGCGGCCGGTGAAGCGGAGCGTGTTCTCGGCGCCGCCGCGGCACAGCTCGTCGGGGGAGCCCTGGGCGATGACCCGGCCGGCGTCGATGATCGCGACGTCGTCGGCGAGCTGCTCGGCCTCGTCCATGTAGTGGGTGGTCAGGATGACCGAGACGCCGTCGGCGCGCAGGTCGCGGACCAGGTCCCAGGTGGCGCGGCGGGCCTGCGGGTCGAGGCCGGCGGTCGGCTCGTCCAGGAACACCAGCTCCGGTCGGCCGACCACGGCCATCGCCAGCGCGAGCCGCTGCTGCTGCCCGCCGGACAGCCGCCGGTAGGCGGTCCGGCCGCAGCTGCCGAGGCCGAGTCGCTCGACGAGGGCGTCCACGTCCAGGGGGCGGGCGTGCAGCCGGGCCACGTGCCGGAGCATCTCGTCGGCCCGCGCGCCCGAGTACACGCCCCCCGACTGGAGCATCACGCCGATCCGGGGGTGCAGCGCGCGGGCCTGTCCCACCGGGTCGAGCCCGAGGACGCGCACGGTGCCGGAGTCCGGCGCGCGGTACCCCTCGCAGGTCTCGATCGTCGTCGTCTTGCCGGCGCCGTTCGGGCCGAGGACGGCGGTGACACCGGGCCGGGCCGTGAGGTCCAGGCCGTCCACCGCGGTCTTCGTCCAGTACCGCTTCACCAAGGCCCGTACCTCGACGACAGGCTCAGTTCGCATGGCTCCAGAGTCTAGGTTCGCGGGCGGGCGCCCGGACGGGCGGGTGCCCGCTCCCTCCTCGCGGTGCCGGGCACAGGCCACCCCGCGCGGGCGCAGACGATTTCTCCTCTTTCGCACCTCCGTGTGCCGAGCTGTGCGGAGAGAGGGTCGCGGGCGGCAAGTGGGCCGGTCGGAGGGGGTGTGGGCGGGGTCCGGCAGGGCTCTGGAGGAGGTGCTCCGGGAGGGGTGGGGCAGGTGTGGCTCTGATCGATCAAAGATCGTTTCCGCAGGTCAGATTAGGTTTACCTAAGTGACGCAGGGCACCGTCCACCCGTCCGGGTGCGGCTTGCCTGGCTCCGATGAATTACGCAACAATGGCGTTGTGAAAAACGTCGGCGAGGCTCGGGAGACCCCCACGGGGGCCCCTCAGGAGGAGCTAGCGACCGGTGAGCGCTCCACGCGCAACCGGGTCGCGCGGTCCATCCTGGACCACGGGCCGTCGACCGTCGCCGAGCTGGCCGGACGGCTGGGACTCACCCAGGCGGCCGTACGCCGGCACCTCGACGCGCTGGCCGCCGACGACGTCGTTCAGGCCCGTGAGCAGCGGGTGTACGGAGCGCGGACCCGCGGACGCCCCGCCAAGGTCTTCGCCCTCACCGACTGCGGCCGGGACGCCTTCGACCAGTCGTACGACAAGCTCGCCGCGGACGCGTTGCGGTGGATCCAGCAGCGGTTCGGCGGGGACGAGGCCGTCGTCGCCTTCGCGCGCGCGAGGATCGCCGAGCAGGCCGCCGCCTACCGCGAGGCGGTCGAGGCCGCCGCGCCCGAGGAGCGCACCGAAGCGCTGGCCAAGGCCCTGAGCGTGGACGGGTACGCTGCTACGGCGCGCAGCGCCCCCCTCCCGCAGAAGGGCGAGCAGTTGTGCCAGCACCACTGCCCGGTGGCCCACGTCGCGGAGCAGTTCCCGCAGCTGTGCGAGGCGGAGACCGAGATCTTCTCCCAGCTGCTCGGAACACACGTCCAGCGGCTGGCGACCATCGCGCACGGCGACGGCGTCTGCACGACGTTCATCCCCAAGATTTCCCACAACGCATCTGCAAGCACGGCCGGGAGGAACCCCGCATGACTCTCCCCACGGAGACTGCCCACCCCGAACTCGAGGGCCTGGGCAAGTACGAATACGGCTGGGCCGACTCCGACGAAGCCGGCGCCTCTGCGAAGCGCGGTCTGAACGAGGACGTCGTCAAGGACATCTCGGCGAAGAAGTCCGAGCCGGAGTGGATGACGAAGCTCCGCCTCAAGGGCCTGCGGCTCTTCGAGAAGAAGCCCATGCCCACCTGGGGCTCGGACCTGTCGGGCATCGACTTCGACAACATCAAGTACTTCGTGCGCTCCACCGAGAAGCAGGCGGAGTCCTGGGAGGACCTGCCCGAGGACATCAAGAACACGTACGACAAGCTCGGCATCCCCGAGGCGGAGAAGCAGCGCCTCGTCGCCGGTGTCGCGGCCCAGTACGAGTCCGAGGTCGTCTACCACCAGATCCGCGAGGACCTGGAGGAGCAGGGCGTCATCTTCCTCGACACCGACACCGCCCTCAAGGAGCACCCGGAGCTCTTCAAGGAGTACTTCGGGACCGTCATCCCGGTCGGTGACAACAAGTTCGCCTCGCTGAACACCGCCGTGTGGTCGGGCGGCTCCTTCATCTACGTGCCGCCGGGCGTGCACGTCGAGATCCCGCTCCAGGCCTACTTCCGTATCAACACGGAGAACATGGGCCAGTTCGAGCGGACCCTGATCATCGTCGACGAGGGTGCCTACGTGCACTACGTCGAGGGTTGTACGGCCCCGATCTACAAGTCGGACTCGCTGCACAGCGCCGTGGTCGAGATCATCGTCAAGAAGAACGCCCGCTGCCGCTACACGACCATCCAGAACTGGTCGAACAACGTCTACAACCTGGTCACCAAGCGCGCCGTCGCCTACGAGGGCGCGACCATGGAGTGGATCGACGGCAACATCGGCTCCAAGGTGACGATGAAGTACCCGGCCGTCTACCTGATGGGCGAGCACGCCAAGGGCGAGACCCTCTCCATCGCCTTCGCGGGCGAGGGGCAGCACCAGGACGCCGGCTCCAAGATGGTCCACATGGCGCCGAACACCTCCTCCAACATCGTCTCCAAGTCGGTGGCGCGCGGCGGCGGCCGTACCTCCTACCGGGGTCTCGTCGAGATCGGTGAGGGCGCGGCCGGATCGAAGTCGAACGTGCTGTGCGACGCGCTGCTCGTCGACACCATCTCCCGCTCCGACACCTACCCCTACGTGGACGTCCGCGAGGACGACGTGTCCATGGGGCACGAGGCGACCGTCTCCAAGGTCTCCGAGGACCAGCTCTTCTACCTGATGAGCCGTGGTCTGAGCGAGTTCGAGGCGATGGCGATGATCGTGCGCGGCTTCGTCGAGCCCATCGCCAAGGAGCTGCCGATGGAGTACGCGCTGGAGCTCAACCGGCTGATCGAGCTGCAGATGGAGGGCGCGGTCGGCTGACGACCGCACAGCCCTTCCGGCAGCACCGGCCCGCCCCCTCCGGGCGGGCCGAGGATCACCCACTGACGTAGGAAAGAGAGCACAACGACAGCCATGGCTGAGGCCCAGAACTCCCCCACCTCCGGCTCCGCTCCGGCGGGGGGAACCCCACCCGTGGGGTCCACCACCGCCGGCGCGATCGCGGTCGCCGCGGAGTCGACCGTCGTCTCGCGCATGAGCGCCCCCCCGTCCTTCGACGTGGCGGACTTCCCCGTCCCGCACGGCCGTGAGGAGGAGTGGCGGTTCACCCCGCTGGAGCGCCTGCGCGGGCTGCACGACGGCACCGCCGTCGCCTCCGGCGAAGGCGTGAAGGTCACGGTCGAGGCCCCCGAGGGCGTCACCGTCGAGAGCGTCGGCCGCGACGACGCCCGCCTCGGCCGGGCCGGCACCCCCGTCGACCGGATCGCGGCGCAGGCCTACTCCGCCTTCGAGCAGGCCGGCGTGGTCACCGTCCCCAAGGAGACGGTGCTCACCGAGCCGGTCCGCATCGCCGTGCACGGCGAGGGCGGCACCGCCTTCGGCCACCAGATCATCGAGCTGGGCGCCTTCGCCGAGGCCGTCGTCGTCATCGACCACACCGGTGACGCCGTGCTCGCCGCCAACGTCGACTACATCCTGGGCGACGGCGCCAAGCTGACCGTCGTCTCGGTCCAGGACTGGGACGACAAGGCCGTCCACGTCGCCCAGCACAACGCCCTCATCGGCCGCGACGCCTCCTTCAAGTCCGTGGTCGTCACCTTCGGCGGCGACGTCGTCCGTCTGCACCCGCGCGTCGAGTACGCCGGCACCGGCGGCTCGGCCGAGCTCTTCGGCCTGTACTTCACCGACTCCGGCCAGCACCAGGAGCACCGCCTCCTGGTCACCCACAACACCCCGCACTGCACCTCGAACGTCGTCTACAAGGGCGCGCTCCAGGGCGAGGACGCGCACGCGGTGTGGATCGGCGACGTGCTGATCGAGGCCAAGGCCGAGGGCACCGACACCTACGAGATGAACCGCAACCTGGTCCTCACGGACGGCGCGCGCGTCGACTCGGTCCCCAACCTGGAGATCGAGACGGGCGAGATCGTCGGCGCGGGCCACGCCTCCGCCACCGGCCGCTTCGACGACGAGCAGCTCTTCTACCTGATGGCCCGCGGCATCCCGGAGCACGACGCCCGCCGTCTCGTGGTCCGCGGCTTCTTCGCCGAGCTGGTCCAGCAGATCGGTGTCCAGGACATCGAGGAGCGCCTCATCGCCAAGATCGAAGAGGAGCTGGAGGCGTCGGTCGCATGACGTCGTTCGTACGCGCCTGTGGGCTGAGCGAGCTGGAGGAGGACACCCCCAAACGGGTGGAACTCGACGGCACGCCGGTCTCGGTCGTCCGTACCGAGGGGGAGGTGTTCGCCATCCACGACATCTGCTCCCACGCGAACGTCTCGCTCTCCGAGGGCGAGGTGGAGGACTGCCAGATCGAGTGCTGGCTGCACGGCTCCTCGTTCGACCTCCGCACCGGCAAGCCGTCCGGCCTTCCCGCGACGCGCCCCGTCCCCGTATACCCCGTAAAGATCGAAGGGGACGACGTGCTCGTCTCCCTCACCCAGGAGTCCTGAGGCACCCATGGCAACGCTTGAAATCCGAGACCTGCACGTCACCGTCGAGGCAGACAACGCCACGAAGGAGATCCTCAAGGGCGTCGACCTCACCGTGAAGCAGGGCGAGACGCACGCCATCATGGGCCCCAACGGCTCCGGCAAGTCGACCCTCGCCTACTCGCTCGCGGGTCACCCGAAGTACACGATCACCGGCGGCACCGTCACCCTCGACGGCGAGGACGTCCTGGAGATGTCCGTCGACGAGCGCGCCCGCGCCGGCCTGTTCCTGGCGATGCAGTACCCCGTCGAGGTCCCCGGCGTCTCGGTCTCCAACTTCCTGCGCACCTCCGCCACCGCCATCCGCGGCGAGGCCCCCAAGCTGCGCACCTGGGTGAAGGAGGTCAAGGAGGCCATGGAGCGCCTCAACATGGACTCCTCCTTCGCCGAGCGCAACGTCAACGAGGGCTTCTCCGGCGGTGAGAAGAAGCGCCACGAGATCCTCCAGCTGGAACTGCTCAAGCCGAAGGTCGCGATCCTCGACGAGACCGACTCCGGTCTCGACGTCGACGCCCTGCGCATCGTCTCCGAGGGCGTCAACCGCGTCCGCGAGACCGGCGAGGTCGGCACCCTGCTGATCACGCACTACACGCGCATCCTGCGCTACATCAAGCCCGATTACGTGCACGTCTTCTCCGGCGGCCGGATCGTCGAGTCCGGCGGTGCCGAGCTCGCCGACAAGCTGGAGAACGAGGGCTACGAGGCCTACTCGAAGGGTGGCGCATCCGCGTGACGCAGTTGCCGGGCCTCCTCGACACCGAGGCGATCCGCAAGGACTTCCCGATCCTGGACCGTCTGGTCCACGGCGACCGGAAGCTCGTGTACCTGGACAACGCGGCGACCTCGCAGAAGCCGCGCCAGGTGCTGGACGCCCTGAGCGAGTACTACGAGCGGTACAACGCCAACGTCCACCGCGGTGTGCATGTGCTCGCCGAGGAGGCCACGGCGCTGTACGAGGGCGCGCGCGACAAGGTCGCCGCCTTCATCAACGCGCCCAGCCGCGACGAGGTGATCTTCACGAAGAACGCCTCGGAGTCGCTGAACCTCGTGGCGAACATGCTGGGCTGGGCCGACGAGCCCTACCGGGTGGACTCCGAGACCGAGATCGTCATCACGGAGATGGAGCACCACTCCAACATCGTGCCGTGGCAGCTGCTGTCGCAGCGCACGGGCGCGAAGCTGAAGTGGTTCGGCCTGACCGACGACGGCCGGCTCGACCTGTCGAACATCGACGAGGTCATCACCGAGAAGACGAAGATCGTCTCCTTCGTGCTGGTGTCGAACATCCTCGGCACCGTCAACCCGGTCGAGGCGATAGTCCGCCGAGCGCAGGAGGTCGGGGCCCTGGTCCTGATCGACGCGTCGCAGGCGGCGCCGCACATGCCCCTCGACGTGCAGGCCCTCCAGGCCGACTTCGTGGCCTTCACCGGTCACAAGATGTGCGGCCCGACGGGCATCGGCGTCCTCTGGGGCCGCCAGGAGCTCCTGGAGGACCTGCCCCCGTTCCTCGGCGGCGGCGAGATGATCGAGACGGTGTCGATGCACTCCTCGACCTACGCCCCCGCGCCGCACAAGTTCGAGGCGGGCACGCCGCCGATCGCGCAGGCGGTCGGCCTGGGCGCGGCGATCGACTACCTGTCCTCCATCGGCATGGACAAGATCCTCGCGCACGAGCACGCGATCACCGAGTACGCGGTGCGGCGGCTGGCGGAGGTCCCGGACCTGCGCATCATCGGCCCCGCCACGGCCGAGGACCGCGGCGCCGCGATCTCCTTCACGCTGGGTGACATCCACCCGCACGACGTGGGCCAGGTGCTGGACGAGCAGGGCATCGCGGTACGGGTGGGCCACCACTGCGCCCGCCCCGTCTGCCTGCGCTACGGAATTCCCGCGACCACGCGAGCGTCGTTCTATCTGTACTCCACGCCTGCCGAGATCGACGCGCTGGTCGAGGGGCTGGAGCACGTACGGAACTTCTTCGGCTGACGGGACGAGCGATCGCATGAAGCTGGACTCCATGTACCAGGAAGTCATCCTGGACCACTACAAGCACCCGCACGGGCGGGGCTTGCGGGATGGCGACGCCGAGGTGCACCACGTCAATCCGACGTGCGGCGACGAGATCACCCTCCGTGTCAAGTACGACGGCACCACGGTCGAGGACGTCTCGTACGAGGGCCAGGGCTGTTCCATCAGCCAGGCCTCGGCCTCCGTACTGAACGACCTGCTCGTCGGCAAGGACCTGTCCGAGGCGCAGCGCATCCAGGAGACGTTCCTGGAGCTGATGCAGTCCAAGGGCAGGATCGAGCCGGACGACGCGATGGAGGAGGTGCTGGAGGACGCCGTCGCGTTCGCTGGTGTCTCCAAGTACCCCGCCCGGGTGAAGTGCGCCCTCCTGAGCTGGATGGCGTGGAAGGACGCGACGGCCCAGGCGCTGGGCGCCGACGCCGAAAGGAAGACGGCATGAGCGAGACCGTGGAGATGAAGCCGGCCTCGGAGGAGGAACTCCGCGAGGCCCTGATGGACGTCGTCGACCCCGAACTGGGCATCGACGTCGTCAACCTCGGCCTGATCTACGGCATCCACGTCGACGACTCCAATGTGGCGACCGTCGACATGACCCTGACCTCCGCGGCGTGCCCGCTGACGGACGTCATCGAGGACCAGGCCAAGTCCGCCACGGACGGTCTGGTCAGCGAACTGCGGATCAACTGGGTCTGGATGCCGCCGTGGGGCCCCGACAAGATCACGGACGACGGGCGCGAGCAGCTCCGGGCGCTCGGCTTCAACGTCTGAGGCCGCCCGACCGAGGTCGCGCGGGAGCGGCGGCACCCGGCCCGGGTGCCGCCGCTCCCGGCTGTCCGGGGTCTCCCGCACTGTCCGGGCCGCATCGGCCCGGTTCCGGGGACGCAACCGCCCCGTCCAGGACCGCATCCACCCTGTCCGGGGTCGTTCGTGACGGCCCGTCACCGTCCGCCCTGCCGGGCGGGAGGGGCGCGTGCCGTGTTGAGTACGCTCCTGCGCATGGGATACGTGACGCTCGCCGGAGCCATCGCCGCCGAGGTGGCCGCGACGACCGCCATGAAGTACAGCCACGGTTTCACCCGACTGTGGCCCTCCCTGGTGACGGCCCTCGGGTACGTCGTCTCCTTCTCCCTGCTCTCCCGGACCCTGAAGACGGTCGGCATCGGCACGGCGTACGCCATCTGGTCCGGCGTCGGGACCGCGGCGATGGCCGTCCTCGGGCTGCTGCTCTTCGGCGAGGCCCTCACCCTCACCAAGGTCGCCGGAATCCTGCTGATCGTCGCGGGAGTGGTGGTGCTGAACGTCGGCGGAGCCCACTGAGGCCGGGCCGCCGGTGCCCCCCGCCCGCCACCTGAGACGCCGCCCGGCTGGTTGGCCTCCACGGCCTCCCGCCGGTTAGGTTTCCCTCATGACCGACACGACTGCTCCTCGCACCACCGGCGCCGCGGCCGCCGGCCTCGCCACCATCGCCGCCGACGGCACGGTTCTCGACACCTGGTTCCCCGCGCCCGAGCTCGTCACCGAGCCCGGCCCGTCCGGCACCGAGCGCCTGTCCGCCGAGAAGGCCGTGGAGCTGCTCGGTGACGGCGCCGCCAAGGCGATCGGCCCGGACGCCCGCCGGGGCGTCGAGGTGGTCGCGGTCCGCACGGTCATCGCCTCGCTCGACGACAAGCCGATCGACACGCACGACACCTACCTGCGTCTGCACCTGCTCTCCCACCGCCTGGTCGAGCCGCACGGTCAGAGCCTGGACGGCATCTTCGGCCTGCTCGCCAACGTCGCCTGGACCTCCCTCGGCCCGGTCGCGGTCGAGGACCTCGAGAAGGTCCGCCTGAACGCGCGCGCCGAGGGCCTGCACCTCCAGGTGACGTCGGTCGACAAGTTCCCGCGGATGACGGACTACGTGGCGCCCAAGGGCGTCCGCATCGCCGACGCCGACCGCGTCCGCCTCGGCGCGCACCTCGCCGCGGGCACGACCGTCATGCACGAGGGCTTCGTCAACTTCAACGCCGGCACCCTCGGCACGTCGATGGTGGAGGGCCGTATCTCCGCCGGTGTCGTGGTCGGCGACGGCTCGGACATCGGCGGCGGCGCGTCCACCATGGGCACCCTGTCGGGCGGCGGCAACGTCCGGATCACCATCGGCGAGCGCTGCCTCGTCGGCGCCGAGGCGGGCGTCGGCATCGCCCTCGGTGACGAGTGCGTGGTCGAGGCCGGTCTGTACGTCACCGCGGGCACCCGGGTGACGATGCCCGACGGTGAGATCGTCAAGGCCCGTGAGCTCTCCGGCGCCTCCAACATCCTCTTCCGCCGCAACTCGGTCACCGGCACGGTCGAGGCCCGCCCGAACAACGCGGTGTGGGGCGGACTGAACGAGGTCCTGCACAGCCACAACTGACCCGACCCGTCCGGCCGAAGCGCCTTCCCGCCCGCCGGGAGGGCGCTTCGTCGTGCGGTCAGGGCGCGGTCAGGCCCGCGGCGAACCGGCCCAGCGCCTCGAAGTCCTCCGTGCGCAGCCCGATCCGGGGGTCCACGTGGTGCAGCAGGGCCGGCGCGGGGTGGTGGCGGGCGACGTACGCCGTGTCGGCGGCCGACTGCTCGTCGTCCACCCAGGCGAAGGGGCGCCCCGCGGCGTGGGCGACGAGCGCCTCCGTCTTCCAGTGCACTCCGTCGGGCCGCTCGGCGAACAGCCCGCGCCCGAAGTCGACGTACGGCAGCTCGGGCAGGCCGACGACCGGGGCGATCCAGCGGTTGGCCTCGCCCCTCCACGTGGTCGCCCAGCACAGCTCGTAGGGCAGTGCCAGCAGGGCGGCCCCGTGCCCGGGGTGGAGCCACACCCGCAGGGGACGGCCGGGCCGCACGGTGGCCCTGATCGTCGTGTAGCCCTGCGGCCGGCGCTCCGGCTTGGCCGCGTACGGGTTGAGCGGTCCGTCGACGTCGAGGTAGAGCAACGGCCGGCGCATGAGGCCACCGTAAGTCCGAACGGCGCGGCCGCGCCCGGACTTATGGCAGGGACTCGGCGGTGAACCGTTCGTAGGCCTCCCGCAGGGTGTCGAGTGCCTCCGGGCCCGCCTCGCGCAGGGGTGCCCGGACCGGGCCGGCCGGCAGGCCGAGCAGGTTCAGGAGGGCCTTGGCGGTGACCGTTCCGGGCAGGTCCGCGGCCATCATCGGCTCGATGAGCGTGAGGGCCCGCTGCTGGAGCCGGGCGGCCCGCGCGGTGTCGCCGGTGTCGAACGCGTCGAGGACGGCGCGGAGCCGGGCCGGCGCGACGTTGGCGACGGTGCTGATGTACCCGGCGGCGCCCACGGCGTACAGGGCGAGGTTCTGTTCGTCGCAGCCCGCGTAGGAGGCCAGCCCGGTGCGGGCCAGGACCTTCTGGGTGCCGAGGAGGTCGTAGGAGCAGTCCTTGACGGCGACGATCCGGGGGTGCTCGGAGAGCCGGATCACCGTCTCCGGCTCGATGCGGGTGCCGGTCCGCCCGGGGATGTCGTACAGCATGACGGGCAGCCCGCATCCGTCCGCCACCTCCCGGAAGTGCGCCTCCAGGGCGTCCTGCGGGGGCCTGCTGTAGTAGGGGCTGACCACCAGCACCCCGTCGGCGCCGGCCTTCTCGGCGGCGAGGGCGAGGCCGACGGTGTGGCGGGTGTCGGCGGTGCCCACGCCCGCCACCAGGGGGACGCGGTCGCCGACGGCCGCGCGTACGGCCCGCACCAGCTCCGTCTTCTCGGCGTCCGTGGTGGTCGGGGACTCACCCGTCGTCCCGGACAGGACGAGTCCGTCGCACCCGGCCGCCAGCAGGTGGTCGGCGAGCCGCTGGGCGCCGTCGAGGTCGAGGGCTCCCGTCGGGGTGAAGGGCGTGACCATCGCGCAGAGGGCGCGGCCGAAGGGCGCGGCGCGGGAGGGAGTGGGGGCGGTGGCAGGGGGCGGGGCGGGGTGCGGGTGCGGGTGCGGGTGCGTCATGAGGGTAGTCTCAGGCCGCCGATGGTGTAGCTCTACTTAAATTTATTACCAGATATACGTAAGCAATGCTACGCTTTCATGGTGATCGGGGGCGCGGCGCTGCGGGGCGTCGCAGGGGTAGCGGCGGGCTGCCGGGGTACACGGGTGTCTCCGAACCGAGAGGAGGCGGAACACCGTGACCGGGACCATGGACACCCGGCCCGTCCACGACGGGCACCGCACGGTCGGCGAACTCGTCGGCCAGGCCAGCGAGCAGCTCTCCCGGCTGGTACGGCAGGAGATCGCCCTCGCCAAGGAGGAACTGACCGAGAAGGGCCGTCGCGCCGGCCGCGGCGGCGGCCTGCTGGGAGCGGCGGGCGCGTTCGCCTACGCCGGTCTGCTCGCCCTCGCGGGCACGGGCGTCGCCGCCCTCTCGCTGGCGCTGCCCGTGTGGGCCGCGGCGCTCATCGTCACGGCGGTGCTGTTCGTGATCGCCGCCGTTCTGGCCGTGACCGGCCGCGGACAGCTGCGCCGGGCCACGCCCCCCACCCCCGAGGAGGCTCTCGGCAGCGTCAGGGCCGATGTCGAGGAGATCAGGGAAAGGGCGCACCGATGACGGACAGGGCAGGGGCCGACGGCACGGCGGCCGGCGCGGACGGCGCCGCGGAGCTGCGCCGGCAGATAGCGCAGACCAGGAGCCAGCTGGGGCACACCGTGGAGGAACTGGCGGCGAAGACGGACATCCGCGGCCGGGCCCGGGCCCGGGCGGCCGATCTGCGCGACCGTGCCGGCGCCATGACGGTCCAGCTCCGCAGCACGGCGGCCCAGGCGGGCCACGCCGTCCAGGACAGGGCGAAGGGAACCGGTCACGCGCTCCAGGGGAAGGCGAAGGGAACCGGTCACGCCCTCCAGGACAGGGCGAAGGGAACCGGTCACGCGCTCCAGGACAGGGCGAAGGGCGCGGGACACACCGTCCAGGACCGGGCGCGGGAGTCCGGGCACGCCCTCCAGGACCGGGCACGGGAGACCGGCCATGCCCTCCAGGACAGGGCGAAGGAAACCGGTCACGCTCTCCAGGACAGGAGCGTGCACGCCGGGCAGACCGTGGAGCAGCGCGTCCCCGAGCGGCTGCGCCCGCCGGTGCGGTCCGTGGCGCGGCACCCGGGGGCGGTCGTGCTCGTGGTGGCGGGCGCGACGCTCGTCGCGGCCGGCGTGCTGACGTGGCGCCGGACCCGGCACTGACGGGCCGTCACCGGACCGCCCCCGGGGCGCGGTCGAGCGCCGGAGGGGCGACAGCCGGGCCCGGCACCCGTGGGGCGGGTGCCGGGCCGCCGTCCGCGGCGGGGCCGGTCCGGACACCCGTCCGGACCGGCCCCGCACGTTCACCGCTCCCTGGTCACGGCCGGAAGCGCAGCACCTGCGGGTCGTGGTCGCTGATCTGGTCGTTGAACTCGGCGTTGAGGTGCACGCTGTCGTACGCGAAGGCGCCGCGCCGGATCGCCGGGCTGACCAGGATCTGGTCGAGGACCTGGCTGTTGCCCTGGTAGACGTACGAGTACCGCTCGCTCCTCGGCAGGGACTTGACGGCCGACCACAGCGCGCCGCCGTCCTCCAGGATCCGGGCCGTTTCGGAGAACTCGTAGTCGTTGATGTCGCCGAGGGCGACGACGTCCGCGTTCTTCTGGACGGCGAGGACGTCCTTGACGAAGGAGTTGACGAGCGCCGCCTGCTGGTGGCGCTGGGTCTCGGAGCTGCGCACCACCGGCTGGTACTGCGCGGTCAGGCCCTGGTCGCCGCCCTTGGAGTTGAAGTGGTTGGCGATCACGAAGACCGTCCGGCCGCGGAAGACGAACTCGCCGACCAGCGGCTTGCGGCTGGAGTCCCAGGCGCTGTCCGCCGGGGCGATGCGGCCGGGGGAGACCGTCAGCGCGGCCTTGCCCCGCTCCTCGGTGACGCCGACGGCGGTCGTGGCGTCCCCGCCCGCGCGGTCGGTGAAGGAGACCCGCTCCGGGTCGAACAGGAACACCTGACGGATGTTGCCGCCCGGCTCGCCGCCGTCGGTGCCGTCCGTCGGGTCGACCGAGCGCCAGTCGTACCGCGGGCCGCCCGCCGCGACGATCGCCTCGATCAGCCTGCCCACCGTCAGATCGGCGGCGACCGTGCCGTCGTCCGTGGCGCCGTTGTTGTCCTGGATCTCCTCCAGGGACACGATGTCGGGCGACTTCAGGTTGTTCACGATCGCGGAGGCGTGCTCCTCGAACGTGGCGTCGGACGGGTCGAGGTTCTCGACGTTGTACGTCGCGACCGCGAGCTCGCCGCTCTTCTGCCTGCGGGTCGTCTCGCGCTCCAGACCGGCGCTGTCCAGTGTGCCGATCCGGTTGGCGACGAGGGTGTAACCGCCGTACTGGTTGTAGTCCAGCGGGCCGGCGGTGGTGCCGGTGAGCGTGTCGCCGACGTTCGCCACCGGGAAGTCGGCGACCGCGCCGAGCGACTGGATCTGGAGCCGGCCGGTGTTCTGGGAGTCGTAGGAGCCGTAGAGCGCGCCGCCGCGGCGGGTGCGGTTCTCGCCCGGCTTCACCGTGACCCACAGCTCCGTGTACGGGTCGGTGGCGCCGACCACGCGGACGTCGGCGACCTGGATGTTCATGCCCTCCAGGGACTCGTAGAGGTCCAGGGCGTACGTCTCGGGCCGCAGGGTGAGGCCGTTGACGGAGTTGTTCGCGGCCGGGTCGCCCGCCGGGGCGTACGCCGCCGGGACCGACCGCGCGCTCACGACGGTCGCGGCGGGGACCGTGTTGCCGCTGGAGACGACGGTCACGGTCGGGCGGACGATCTCCGTCAGCGCCTGGTTGCCGGTCGAGGTGCCGCCCGGCACGTACTCCGAGACCGTGCCGGTGACGGTGACCGCGTCACCGACGGCGACCTTCGGGGTGGAGCTGGTGAAGACGAAGACGCCCTCACTGGTGGCCGGGTCGGCGTCCGGGTCCGGGTCCTGGATCCAGAAGCCTCTGGAGGAGCCGTAGGTGCGCACGCCGGTGACGATTCCGGTCACGTCCGTGACCTGTTGGCCGGCGTACGGCGAGACGCGTGTGGTGCCCTGGATGTCGTGGATGCGCACGGAGTCGGCCTGCGCGGGCGCGGCGACGACGACGGTGGACGCCGCGGAGCACACGGCGGCGACGGTGAGCGCGGCGAGCCGCGCGGAAGACCTGCTAGGCAACGGGTTCCCTCCGGGGACGTACGAGAGCGCCGGGACGAGGGTGAGGCGTGGGGCGCGGCGACGCGCGGAGACGATCGGTGAACACCTGTCCCCCCAACTTCTACGCGCGTCAATCTCCTGCCTGGCCACGCCTGTTGTCAAGGTTTCGGCCACGTACGGATGGCGACGGGGAGATGAACCGGGCGGCTTGGGTTGATACCCGTCTAGGCTGAGCGGTCGAGTGGCACGACCCGTCCGAGGAGAACCAGCCGATGTCAGACAGCTCCCCCCTGCCGCCCGTGCGGCTGCACCCCGAAGCGGAGCTGGCGCGCGACGCGCTGTCGACCCCGTTGCTCTCCCGGGCCGTCCGGCTCGCCCGCTGGGCCGGCCCCGACACCCGTGTCGACGCCGGGGGCGGGCTCGTCGACGAGCAGTTGCCGGCCGCCGCCGAGGTGCTCGGGCTGACCGGCGACGAGGCCGCCGCGTACGCGAGCGAGGCCTGGCGGATCGCCGTGGACGCCGGACTCGTCGAGGTCACCGACGAGGAGGCCGGCACCGTCGCCGCCGGCGCGGACCTGGCCCTGCTGACCGGCGGTTCCCCGCACGACGTGCTCGCCGTCTGGCTCGGCGCCCTGGAGACGGTGCTCGCCGACGCGACCGTGCCCGACCTCGACGAGCTGATGGAGGTCATGGACGAGGGCGGCGAGGTCGACTTCTCCCGGCTCGACTGGGACCCCGAGGCCGAGGCCGCCTTCCTCGACGGCGTCCTCGGCAACCTCTACCTGCTCACGGTCGGGGAGGACGGCCCCGGTGACGGCCCCGTGCCGCTGCCCGCGCTCGCCGCCTCCATGCTCGTCCCCGGTGACATGGCCGAACCCACCAACGACGTGCTGGAACAGGTCTCCGACGCGATGATGCGCCTCGACGACCAGTTCCGGCTGCTGGAGCCGATCGGCCTGGTCGCCTACCAGCCCGTCGACGAGGCCCTGATGGGCGACCCCGACGAGGAGCCCGCCGCCCCGGTCGACGAGACCGACGTCTCCCGCTACGGCATGGTCCGCCTCACCCCGCTCGGCCTGTACGGCCTGCGGGCCCGGCTCCAGGAGGCAGGCTTCCAGGCGCCCGCCGTCGGTGACCTCGCCGACAAGGGGGCCGACGTCCTGCTCGACGGCAGCGCCGCCTACGGGCCGCGCGCCGCGCGCGCCGAGACCGAGCAGTGGCTGCACCTGCGGGAACCCGTCGACGCCGCGCGGGAGCTGCTGGCCGCCGCCCGCGGCTCGGACGAGGGCGCGCCGCTGCGCCGGCTGCGCTGCCAGCAGGCGCTCTCCCTGGTCGGCGGCCAGGCCGAGCCCGCGGTGCGCGAGGTGCTCGACGACCCCGAACTGGGCGGCCTCGCCCGGGTCTGGCTGAGCGAGCTGGGCGCCACCGACGTACCGCCCCCGTCCGAGGCGATGGTCTTCTGGCTCACCATCGACACCGTGGCCGCACAACTGGCCGCCGAGGGCAACTCGGAGGAGCTCCAGGGCCTCGTCGAGGGGCTCGCCCAGCAGCACGGCGGCTTCTTCGCGGCGGCCTGGCGGGTGGACCACCCGGCCACCGCCGACGTCCTGGAGGCGATGGGCCGGCTGCACCCGGACAAGCGGATCGCCAAGGAGGCGCGCAAGGCCGCGTTCAAGGCGCGGTCGCAGCAGGGCGGATGAGCGCCCCCTCCCGGTGAGGGAGCCGGTGAGGGAGCCGGTGAGGGAGCCGGCGGTGGCGCGGGTTCACGCAAGCGGGCCCGCGGTGGCCGTCCGCCGTTCAACCCCCGTTCAGACCTGGGCGGGACGGTGTCGCCGACCGAGGACCGCCGGCCTCCACGGCACTCCCACCGTCTCAGGAGACACCATGTCGCTCACCCGCAGGGACTTCGCCAGGACATCAGCGGCCACCGGCGCGGGGGTCGCGCTGGCGGGCAGCGTCGGGGCCCTGGCCAGCGCGCCCAACGCGCTCGCGTCGACGGACACGGACGCGGACGCGGACGCGGACAGCGGGGACGGGACGTCGGCGGCCGGGCACGGCGGGGTCGGCTACGGGCCGCTGCTCCCCGACCCGGACGGCATCCTCGCGCTGCCCGCCGGCTTCACCTACCGCGTCATCACCCACAGCGGGAAGACCAAACTGGAGTCGGGCGAGTTCACGCCCTCCAACCACGACGGGACGGCCACCTTCGACGGCCCGCGCGGCACCACCCTCCTCGTCAACAACCACGAGCTCAAGGGACCGCGCGCCGGCTGGACCCACCCCGTGCCGCTCACCGAGGGCCTGGTCTACGACCCGGCCGCGGCCGGCGGCTGCACGGTCGTCGAGGTGCGCCCCGACGGACAGGTCGCCGAGTGGGTCGGCATCGCCGGCACCTCCACCAACTGCGCGGGCGGCCGCACCTCCTGGGGCACCTGGCTGACCTGCGAGGAGAACTCCGACCGGGCCGGCACCAACGGCATGACCAAGGACCACGGCTACGTCTTCGAGGTCGACCCCCGCGACCGCCGCGCCAACCAGGACCCCAAGCCGCTGAAGTTCTTCGGCCGCTACGACCACGAGGCCGTCGTCATCGACCCCAAGCGCGGCCACGCCTACCTCACCGAGGACGCCTCCGGCCCCAACGGCCTGCTCTTCCGCTGGACCCCGCCGCAGGGCTTCGAGCACGGCCGCGGCAGGTTCCGCACCCTCGCCGACGACGCCGGCGTCCTCCAGGCCCCCCGGTGCTTCGACTCCGGCGGCACGTTCGTCGACGACCTGTCCCGGGCCACGAAGACCGGCACGGTGTACGGCGTGGACTGGGTCGACGTCCCCGACCGCGACGCCACGACCGTCGCCGTGCGCAAGCAGTTCGCCGACGGGGAGATCACCCGCGCCCGCAAGCTGGAGGGCATGTGGTGGGCCGACGGCGGCGCCTACGTCGTCTCCTCCTACGCCCGCTCGGAGAGCCCCGGCACCCCGCACGACGGCCAGGTCTGGTTCTACGACCCCCGGCGCCGCACCCTCACCCTGAAGGTCCTCCTCGGCGTCAACCCCGACCCGTCGGCCGACGGCGCCTTCGACGGCCCCGACAACATCACCGTCTCCCCCTACGGCGGCCTCGTCATCGCCGAGGACGGCGAGGGCGTCCAGCACCTCTTCGGCGCCACCGACAGCGGCCGCACCTACCCCATCGCCCGCAACGAGCTGAACCTCGGCACCGAGGAGGAGCCGGAGTACAGCGAGTTCACCGGCGTGACCTTCTCGCCCGACGGCCGGACCCTGTACGCCAACATCCAGACGCCCGGCATCATGCTGGCGATCACGGGGCCGTGGAAGCGGCAGAAGCGCGGCTGACCGGGCTCCGGGCGGTGGGCGCGGTACCGAGCGCCCACCGCCCGTCGTCTCAGAGAGCCTGGGCGGCCGGCTTCACCATGTTGCGGACCGTCCGGGCCTTCACGAAGTCGCCCAGGGCCGTCATCTCCCACTCGCCGGAGAACTGGCGGATCAGCTTCGCCATCATCACGCCCGTCTGCGGCTCGGCGCCGGTGAGGTCGAAGCGGACGAGCTCCTCACCGGTCGTGGCGTCCACGAGGCGGCAGTAGGCCTTGGCGACCTCGGTGAACTTCTGGCCGGTGAACGAGTTGACGGTGAAGACCAGGCCCGTGACCTCCTGCGGCAGACGGCCGAGGTCGACGGTGATCACCTCGTCGTCGCCGCCGCCCTCACCGGTGAGGTTGTCACCGGAGTGCTTGATCGCGCCGTTGACGATGGCCAGCTTGCCGAAGTAGCAGCTGTCGATGTGGTTGCGCTGGGGGCCGTAGGCGATGACCGAGGCGTCCAGGTCGATGTCCCGGCCGCGGAAGGCGGGCTCCCAGCCGAGGCCCATCCTGACCTGGGCGAGCAGTGGGCGGCCGCCCTTCACGAGGGAGACCGTCTGGTTCTTCTGGAGGCTGACGCGGCCCTTGTCGAGGTTGATCTTCCCGGCGCCGGGGGCGGGCGGGGCCGGGGGAGCGGGCGGCGCGGCCGGGGCGGACACCGCGGGCGCCGGCGGCGGCACGGCGGGCATGGGCGGGGCGGCCGGCGGCACCGGGGCCGGGGCGGGGACCGGGGCCGAGGCCGGGGCGGGCTCCTCCACCGTGACGCCGAAGTCGGTGGCGATGCCGGCCAGGCCGTCGGCGTAGCCCTGGCCGACCGCGCGGGCCTTCCAGGCGCCGTTGCGCCGGTAGATCTCCACGATGACGAGCGCCGTCTCGGTGCCGAGCCGCGGGGGCGTGAACGTGGCCAGGACGCTGTTGTCGTCCGCGTTGCGGATCGTGGCCGTCGGTTCGATGCCCTGGAACGTCTGGCCCGCGGCGTCCGGGCTGGCGGTGACGACGATCTTCTCGATGCCCGGGGGGAGGGCGGAGGTGTCGACGGTGATCGCGTCGGGGGCGGCGCCGCCGCCCGAGCGGTACGCCACGCCCGGCCCGCTCGGCTGGTTGTAGAAGATGAAGTCGTCGTCGGAGCGCACCTTGCCGTCGGCGGTGAGCAGCAGGCCCGAAACGTCGAGCCGCACGGGGGCCGCGACGTCCACCGTCACACGGACGGCGGGGAGCGGGATGTTCGAGCCGGGGGTCATAGCTGTCATGCCGGATGAACGAGCGAGGCCGTTTTGCCGTTCCCTTACTTTCCCCGTTCGGAGGGACCGGACTCTCCCCGTTCGGAGGGACCGGACTCTCCCTGCTCGGAGGGACCGGACTCTCCCTGTCCGGCGGGCCGGGCGGGGGCTCCGCGGTCCGGAGCCCCGGCCGGGTTTCTCACGGCACCACGACGATCTTGCGCCCCACTCCCGCCGCGAACTGCTCCAGCGCCGCCGGGTACCGCTCCAGCGGCAGGCGGTCGCTGATGAAGACGTCCGGGTCCAGCACGCCGCCCGCGAAGAGTTCCGCCGCGCGTTCGAAGCTGTGCAGGACGGCCATCGAACCGGTGATGGTGATCTCCTGGTTGTAGATGCGGTACGGGTCGATGGTGACGCGCGTCGCGTAGTCCGCCACCCCGAACTGCAGGAACGTCCCCGCCTTGGCCACCCTGCCCAGGCCGTCCTGGATCGCCGCCGCGTTGCCCGTCGCGTCGACCACCACGTCCCAGCCCTGCGGCCGGTCCAGCTCGTCCGCGTCCGCCGCCGACCCCGACACGCCCAGCCGGCGCGCCGTCTCCAGCCGCGCCGGGTTCACGTCCACCACGTCGACGCTCGCCGCGCCGGTCCGCTTGGCGAGCTCCAGCATCATCAGGCCCATCGTCCCGGAGCCGTAGACCAGGACGTGGGCGCCGAGGCGCGAGCGCAGGACGTCGTAGCCGCGCACCGCGCACGACAGCGGCTCCACCAGGGCCGCGTCCTGGGTGCGCACGTGCTCCGGCAGCTTCACGCAGTTCGCCACCGGGGCCACCGCGTACTGGGCGGCGCCTCCGGCCGTCGTCACGCCGATCGCCGCCCACCGCTCGCAGAGGTTGTTGTGGCCGGTGCGGCAGTAGCGGCACTCGTGGCAGTACAGCGACGGGTCCACGGCGACGCGGTCGCCCACCGACACCTCCGTGACCTGCGTGCCGACCCCGACGACCTCGCCCGCGAACTCGTGCCCCGGCACGATCGGCAGCTTCGGCGCGAACTCGCCCTGGAGGATGTGCAGGTCCGTGCCGCACAGGCCGCAGGCGGCGACCTCGACGACGACCTCGCGCGGCCCGGGCGTCGGGTCCGGGACCTCGGCGACGACGGCCCGGCCCACGGACTCGATGACGGCGGCCTTCATTTCACGGCTCCCAACGACAGGCCCTGGACCAGTTTGTCCTGGGCGGCGAACCCCGCGGCGAGCACCGGCAGGGAGACGACGAGCGACGCGGCGCACACCTTGGCCAGGAACAGGCCCTGGCTGGTGATGAAACCGGTCAGGAAGACGGGGGCGGTCCCGGCGACCACGCCGGTCAGCACCCGGGCGAACAGCAGCTCGTTCCAGCTGAAGATGAAGCAGATCAGCGCTGTCGCGGCGATGCCCGGCAGGGCGATCGGGGCGACCACGCGCGCGAGGACGGTCGGCAGGCGCGCGCCGTCCACCCGGGCCGCCTCGATGACCGCCACCGGGACCTCGGCGAGGAAGGACTGCATCATCCACACCGCGATCGGCAGATTCATGGAGGTGTAGAGGACGACCAGCAGCCAGATGTTGTCGAGCAGGCCCGCGTTCTTCGCGAACAGGTAGACCGGCAGCAGGCCCGCCACGGCCGGCAGCATCTTCGTCGACAGGAAGAAGAACAGCACGTCCGTCCACTTGCGCACCGGGCGGATCGACAGCGCGTACGCGGCGGGCAGCGCCAGCAGCAGGACCAGCAGCGTCGAGGCGACCGACGCCACCGTCGAGTTGATCAGCGCCGGCCAGGGGCTCGCCCCGCCGTCCGCGCCGAAGAACTCGCGGTAGCCGTCCAGCGTCAGCGCCGCGGCGAAGGAGGGCGGGTTGGTCGCCGCGTCCGTCTCCGAGTGCAGGGACGTCAGCGCCATCCACGCGATGGGCAGGAAGAACACGATCCCCGCCAGCCAGGCGACCAGGCCCAGGCCGGCGGCCTTGCGGCGGACGCGTGCGGTGGTTGCGCTCATGGACGGGACCCCTCCTCGCGGAACAGGGACGAGACGACCCGCAGGGCGAAGGTCGCGATGACGATCGAGCCGATGACGACCAGGACGCCCGCGGCGGAGGCGAGGCCGTTCTCGTGGGCCTGGTAGAAGCTCTGGTAGACGGTGTAGGGCAGGTTCGCCGTGCCCAGGCCGCCGGAGGTCAGGGTGAAGACGGCGTCGAAGTTCTGGACGATGTAGATCGAGCCGAGGAGGGCGCCGAGTTCCAGGTAGCGGCGCAGGTGCGGGAGCGTCAGGTGGCGGAAGATCTGCCAGTCGCTCGCGCCGTCCACCCGGGCGGCCTCGATCTGCTGCTGGTCCCGGCTCTGCAGGCCGGCCAGCAGGATGAGCATCATGAACGGCGTCCACTGCCACACCAGCGAGGCCTCCACCGCGAGCAGCGGAGTCGAGGAGATCCAGTCGGGCTGCGGGCCGCCGACGTAGTGGAGCAGGCCGTTGAGCAGGCCGTACTCGGGGTTGTACAGCACGTGCTTCCACAGCAGGGCCGCCGCCACCGGGACCACGAGGAACGGGGCGATCAGCAGGGTGCGGACCACGCCCCGGCCCCGGAACCTGCGGTCCAGCAGGAGCGCGAGGAGCAGGCCGAGGACGAGACTGGCCAGGACCACCGCCACCGTGAGGAGCAGGGTCGTCCACACCGAGTGGCGCAGGTCGGCGTCGGTGAGGACCTGGTGGTAGTTGTCGAGGCCGGTGAAGCGGCGGGCGTCGGGGTAGAGGGCGTTCCAGTCGAAGAAGGAGATCACCAGCGTGGCCACGAACGGCAGCTGGGTCACGGCGATCATGAAGATCAGGGCGGGCAGCAGGGGGGCGCGGGTGGCCCAGGCGCGCAGCCGGGCGGAGGGCTGCCGTGCGGCGGGTGGCGCGGTGGTGGCCGCGGGGGCCGTCGTGGTGGCGGTCATCGTCCCTCGTACTCCTCGGAGATCCGCTCGGCGAGCTGCTGGGACTTCTTCAGGGCCGACGCGACGGACTGGCGTCCGGCGATGGCCGCGCTGATCTCCTGGGAGACCTTGGTGCCGAGGTCGGTGAACTCGGGGATGCCGACGAACTGGATGCCCGGCGCGGGCCGCGGCTGGACGCCGGGGTCGTTCGGCCGGGCCGCCTCGATGGCCGCCCTGGTCGTCTCCTGGAAGGCGGCGGCCTCCGCGGCGTAGGCGGCGTTCTCGTAGGTCGAGGCGCGTTTGCCCGCCGGGACGTTCGCCCAGCCGATCTCCTCGCCGACGAGTTCCTCGTACTCCTTGCTCGACGCCCAGGAGACGAACTGCCAGGCCTTGTCGGTGTTGCGGGAGGCCTTCTGGATGCCCCAGGCCCAGGTGTAGAGCCAGCCGGAGGAGTCGGTCTTCTCCACGGGTGCGGGGACGTAGCCCACCTTGCCCTTGACCGGGGACTTCGCCGCTTCCAGGGAGCCGGCGGCGGAGGTGGCGTCGTACCACATGGCGACCTTGCCCTGGGTCATGTTGTTCAGGCACTCGGCGAAGCCGGACTGGGCGGCGCCGGACTCGCCGTGCTCGCGGACGAGATCGACGTAGAACTCCGTCGCCTCCTCGAACTCGGGGGAGTCCAGCCGGGCCTTCCAGTCCTTGTCGAACCAGGTGCCGCCGAAGGTGTTCACCACGGTCGTGAGCGGGGCCATGACCTCGCCCCAGCCGGGCAGGCCGCGCAGGCAGATGCCCTTCATGCCGGATTCGGCGCCGTCCACCTTCGCCGCGAGGTCGGCGACCTGGGTCCAGGTGGGGTGGGCGGGCATGGTCAGCCCCTGCTCGGCGAACACGTCCTTGCGGTACATCAGGAAGGACGACTCGCCGTAGAAGGGCTGGCCGTAGAGCTTGCCGTCGTCGCCGGTGAGGGACTCGCGCATCGGTTCGAGGACGTCCTGCTCGTCGTAGTCCGGGTCCTCGCCGGCGTAGGAGTCCATCTCGTGCAGCCAGCCGTTGCGGGCGTAGATGGGGATCTCGTAGTTGGAGAGGGTGGCCACGTCGTACTGGCCCGCCTGGTTGGCGAAGTCCTGGCTGATCTTGTCGCGGACGTCGTTCTCGGGCAGCACGGTGAAGTTGACCTTGATGCCGGTCTGCCGGGTGAAGTGGGCGGCGGTGAGTTTCTGAAGCTCCGTCATCTGGGGGTTGTTGACCATCAGGACGTTGATCGAGTCACCGCCCGATCCGGCTCCGCCCGCACCGGCCCAGCAGCCGGAGAGCAGCGGGGCGAGCAGCGTCCCTGCGACGGCCAGGGCGAGCGGGGCTCGCGCTGGCCGTCGTCGGCTCTGGGTTCGCATGGATCGCTCCATCAGGTAGGGGACGTGGGGTGATGAAAAGGGAGATATGGGGTGCGACTGGGGAGGGGGGTGCCCGGGACGGGGGCGGGGCCGGTGGGCGGGTTCCTCAGACCCTGATGACCTGGGGCCCCAGCAGCGAGTAGCGGTGGGCCTCCGACGCCGGCAGCAGGGTGCTCGTCACGATCGCCTCCAAGGTGCCGACCTCGGCGAACCGGCAGAAGCTGACCGCGCCGAACTTGGTGTGCACGCCCGCGAACACCGTGCGGCGCGCCGCCCGCACGGCCTGTGCCTTGACCTCGCCGACGGCCGGGTCGGGCGTGGTCAGCCCGTGGTCGCGGGTGATGCCGTTGGCGCCGATGTACGCGAGGTCGATGACGAAGCCGGCCAGCATCTTCGTCGTCCAGTGGTCGACGGTCGCCAGGGTGCCGGCCCGGACCCGGCCGCCGAGCAGCAGGACGGAGACGGTGCCGGCCTCGGCGAGGGCTCCGGCGACCGGCAGGGACGCGGTGACCACCGTGAGCGGCCGGTCCCGGGGCAGTGCCTCGGCGATGAGCTGCGGGGTGAAGCCCTCGTCGACGAAGACCGTCTCGGCGTCCCCGAGGAGTCCCGCCGCGGCGGCGGCGATCCGGCGCTTCTCGGGCACGTGGCTGGTGGCGCGGAAGGCGAGGGTCGTCTCGAAGCCGGCGCTCTCCACGGGGTAGGCGCCGCCGTGCGTGCGGCGGACCAGACCGTGGTCCTCCAGGGCGCGCAGATCCCGCCGTACGGTCTCCTTGGCCACGCCCAGCCGGGCGGCGAGCGCGGTGACGTCGACCGATCCGGTGGCGCGCGCGACCCGTACGATCTCCCGCTGGCGCTCCTCCGCCGTCCTCACGGTCATCCCGACACCTCGCTCTCCCCTGCCCGTTCGGGCCCGGTGCGGCCCATGGGGGAAGTTGTACAGCGGGGCTGCGGCACTGACCAGGTCTGTTGCGGGCCCGATGCCGCCCGTTCGTGCCCGTTCCGCGGGGGCCGTGCCCGCCGCGGACCTGCGTGGCCGCGGCGCGGGGCGTGGGACCGGGCGGCGCGGATGCCCGAACGCGGTGCCGGGCGGGCCCGTTCGGTGCCCGCCCGCCACCGCGAACGATGCTTTTCCGCCGTGCCGGTGCCGGTGCCGGTGCCGGTGCCCGTGCTGGTGTCGTGCGTGTGCCGCGCCGGTGGCGTCGGTGCCGGTCCGGTGACGGCCTTCCGGCGGCTTCCGGCGGCGTTCCGGCGGCGTTCCGACGGCTTTCCGGCGGCTTTCCGGCGGCGTTCCGACGGTGTCAGTACGGCCAGATCGGCGGGTCGTTGACGAAGTGTCCGCCCAGGTGGGCGTGCGCGACGTTGTCCGGGTCCAGTTCACCCTGCTCGGCGATGAGCTTCTCGGCGTAGGGCTCGGAGTCGTCCTGCGGCTCGTAGCCGAGGGCCCGCGCGCTGGTGAGGTCCCACCACAGGCGGGTGTTGGCGGACGAGCCGTGGACGACGGTGTGGCCGACGTTCTCGGCGGTCAGTGCCGCGTGGAACAGGCGGGCGCCGTCGGCGGGGCTCATCCACACCGACAGCATGCGCACGCTGGTCGGCTCGGGGAAGCAGGAGCCGATGCGCACCGACACGGTCTCCAGGCCGTGCTTGTCCCAGTAGAACTGGGCGAGGTCCTCGCCGAAGGACTTGGACAGGCCGTAGAAGGTGTCCGGGCGGCGCGGGGTGCTGATGGGGATCAGCGGGTCGTCGCCCCGGGGGCGGGGGGTGAAGCCGACCGCGTGGTTGGAGGAGGCGAAGACGATCCGGCGTACGCCCTCCTCGCGGGCGGCCTCGTAGACGTTGTACGTCCCCTCGATGTTCGCCTTGAGGATCTTCTCGAAGGGGGCTTCCAGGGAGATGCCCGCGAGGTGCATGATCGCGTCGACGCCCCGTACGGCCTCCCGGACGGCGTCCTTGTCGGCGAGGTCCGCGACGATGGCGTCCGGTTCGCCCTCGACGGGGCGCAGGTCGAGCAGACGCAGTTCGTAGCCGTAGTCGGGCAGCAGGTCCCGCATGAGGGTGCCGAGGCCGCCTGCGGCGCCGGTGAGCAGGACGGTGCGCGGAGCGGGCATCCTCGGGTCTCCTTGGATCGGCGGGGCGGCGGACGAGCGACCCGGCGGCCGTATGCATGGACCTTATTCACATTCGTGGACACGCTAAGGATCTCGCGCTCACTCCGTCAAGTGGGGCGCGGGGGCGCGTACTTCACCCCTCACCTGCCGTCCGTGCGCTTGACCGGGCCGGAAACGGCTCCTTAGGGTGACCGTGTTCAGAAATGTGGACACCAGTCATAAGAATGCACGCGTCGTCCTAGGGAGAACCCGTGACGCCAGCCCCGCTCGCCGCACGACTGCGCGTCCCCAGCGGACCGCTGTTCTTCCCCGTCACCGCCTTCGGTCCCGACGGCTCCGTCGACCTCGACACCTACCGGGCGCACGTCCGCGCCGGAGTCGAGGCCGGTGCGGCGGCCGTCTTCGCGTGCTGCGGCACGGGGGAGTTCCACGCCCTCTCGCCGGAGGAGTTCGAGGCCTGCGTGCGCGCGGCCGTGGCGGAGACCGGCGGCCGGGTGCCGGTCGTCGCGGGCGCCGGCTACGGGACCGCCCTCGCGGTGCGGTACGCGCGGCTCGCGCACGACGCCGGCGCGGACGGGCTGCTCGCGATGCCGCCGTACCTCGTCGTCGCCGGCCAGGAGGGACTGCTGCGCCACTACCGGGAGATCGCGGCCGCCACGCCCCTGCCGGTGATCGTCTACCAGCGGGACAACGCGGTCTTCACCCCGGAGACCGTCGTCGGGCTGGCCCGCACCGAGGGCGTCGTCGGACTGAAGGACGGGCTCGGCGACCTGGACCTCATGCAGCGCATCGTCAGCGCCGTCCGCACCGAGGTCCCCGGCGACTTCCTCTACTTCAACGGACTGCCGACCGCCGAACAGACCCAGCTCGCCTACGACGCCATCGGCGTCACCCTCTACTCGTCCGCCGTCTTCTGCTTCGCCCCCGAGATCGCCCTCGCCTTCCACCGGGCGCTCACCACCGGCGACCGGGCCACCGTGCACCGCCTGCTGGACGGCTTCTACCGGCCGTTCGTCGAACTGCGCGCCCGCGGCCGCGGCTACGCCGTCTCCCTCGTCAAGGCCGGCGTACGGCTGCGCGGCCTCGACGTCGGCGAAGTCCGCCCCCCGCTGAACGAGCCGGGCGAGGATCATCTCAAGCAGCTCGCTCAGGTGATCGAGCGCGGATACGCGCTGCTCGCGCGGGACACGACGGAGGACTGAGTGAAGGCGTCGACATTCGTCTACCCCTGGGACGTCAACGGGGACCCCGGGGCACCGGACCGCATCGCCGCGCTGGGCGTGGACCAGGTGACGCTCGCCGCCGCCTACCACTCCACCCGCGCCCTCACCCCCCGCCACCCCCGCCACCGCGTCGTCACCGCCGAGCACGCGGCCGTGCTGTACCCCGGCGACCCCGACCGCTGGGCCGGCCGCGCGCTGCGCCCGTACCCGGCCGGCGACTGGGCCCCCGGCGACGCCTACGGGGAGGCCGCCGACGCGCTCGCGCGCGCCGGTCTGGAGGTGCACAGCTGGGTCGTCCTCGCGCACAACTCCCGCCTGGGCGCCGAACATCCGGACACCTCGGTCGTCAACGCCTACGGCGACCGCTACCCGTGGGCCCCCTGCATCGCGCAGCCCGCCACGCGCGCGTACCTCGTCGACCTGGCCGCCGAGGCCGCGGTACGGCCCGGCGCGGCCGGCACCGAGCTGGAGTCTCTCGGCTGGTACGGCTTCCAGCACCTGCACGCCCACGACAAGACCGGCGGGGTCGGACTCGGCGACGCCGGGCACTACCTGATGGCGCTCTGCTTCTGCCCGGCCTGCCGGGAGGGCTACGGCGCGCAGGGCCTGGACGCGGACGAACTGGCGGCGGCCGTGCGGGCCGCGCTGGAGCCGCTGTGGCGGGGGGCGCCCGACGGCGGGGGCACCGCCCCGTCGGGCGGACCCGAGCCCGGGGGAGGGTGGGCGGGCATCGAGAAGCTCCTCGGCGAGGGGACGGCCGCGGCCACGCGCGCGTGGCGCGACGACACCGCCCGCACCCTCCAGGAGGCCGCGGTCGCCGCCGTCCGCACGGCGGCCCCGGACGGCTTCCAGGTCCTCCTGCACGCCGACCCGGTGGCCTACCACGTCGGCGCCAACGCGGGCGTCGACCCGGCGCACATCCTGTCCGTCGCGGACGGCGTGGTCGTGCCCTGCGCGGGCGGCCCCGGCCTGCTCGCCCCCTTCGCCGAGCAGGGCCGCGAGGATGCCGTGATCGCCGCCAACCTCACCGTCGTCGTCGGCATGGGCGGCAGCCCCGGCACACTCGCGGCGGACGCGGCCCGCGCGCGGGAGCTGGGCGCCACGGAGCTCCGGCTCTATCACGCGGGGCTGGCGTCGGACGGCGACCTGGAGGCCGTCCGCCAGGGGCTCGGCGCGCTCTGAGCCGGCGCCGCGGGCTGCGCTGTGCCGCGGGGACGCCACGCGCGGGGCACGGCCGTTTCCCGGCCGCGATGAGTTCGCGCGGTGCGGCCGGTCCACCCTCCCGGGGATACACGCCCCCTCTCGGGGCACACCACCTGGAGGAGCAGCCATGACCACCGACACACCGGCCACCCTCGACCTCGGAGCGCAGGCCCGGATCGTGGCCCGCCTCGCGGCGGGCGTGCCGGACGACCGGCTCGCGGACCGGACGCCCTGCCCCGGCCACGCGGTCCGCAACCTGCTCGGGCATCTGACCGGTCTGGCCGTCGCCTTCCGCGACGCCGGCCGCAAGCAGCTGGGCCCGACGACGGACACCGACCCGACGGCCGCCGTACCGGACATCGGGCCCGGCTGGCGCGAGGAGCTGCCCCGCGTGCTCGACGAACTCGCCGCCGTCTGGCGTGACCCCGCCGCCTGGACCGGCGCGACCCGCGCGGGCGGCGTCGACCTGCCCGGCGCGGCCGCGGGCGCGGTCGCCGCGGACGAGCTGGTCATCCACGGCTGGGACCTGGCACGCGCCACCGGCCAGGCGTACCGGCCCGACCCGGCCGCGCTGCGCCTGTCGTACGCCTTCCTGCTGGCGGCCGCGGACGGGACGGACCGGGGCGGTGGTCTGTTCGGCCCGGTGATGCCGGTACCGGACGACGCCCCGCTGCTCGACCGGGCGGTGGGCCTGAGCGGGCGCGATCCCGGCTGGACACCGTAGGGGTACGCCGGTCGTCGTAGATCCGGCTACGACGGCGGCCGGCCGGGATGGACGGTCCTCCCGGCACGCCGTAGACGTGGTGGAACGGGCACGGTCGGGCCATGCCGAAACGTCCCCTCCTCACCATGCCCCTCAGCCCCACCGTCCTCGGCACCGCCTCCCCGCATCCCGGGCCCGGCCGCCCCTGCTCCGGTTACCTGCTGCGGGGCGGGGGTGCCGAGGTGCGGATGGACGCGGGGACGGGGACGTTCGCCGAGTTGCAGCGGCACACGGATCCGCGGTGGCTCACCGCGATCCGGATCTCCCCTCTGCACGCCGGCCTCCCCCGGTCTCGGCTGCGCTCGACCGGGTGGTGCCCCCACCGCCGATCTCCTGGCCGCCGCCTACGCCCTCGCCTTCGGCGGCCTCACCCCGCCGGCGCCCGTCCCGGTGTACGCCCCGCGGGACTGCGCCCGTCGGGTCGCCGCGTTCCTCGGACACCCGGACATGCGGTTCCTGAGCGGCGTGCTCGACTTCCGGCCGCTGCACGACGGCCATGCCGTCCGACACGGGAACCTCCGGCTCACCTCGCGCGCGGTGGCGCACGACACCGAGGCGTACGGGCTGCGCGCCGAGTGCCAGGGCAGTGTCCTCGCCCACTCGGGGGACAACGGACCGTGCGCCGCGCTCGCCGAACTCGCCTCGGGGGCCGGCCTTCCTGTGCGAGGCGGACATCGACCGGCATCGCGAGGGCGAACAGGTCCATCTGACGCCGGAGGACGCCGGCGACGCCGCCCGTGCGGCCGGGGTGCGGGAACTGGCCGTCACCCATGTCGGGCCCACGCTGACCAGGGAGTTGGCGACCGCGCGGGCCGGTGCCGCGTTCGGCGGCCCGACCAGGGCGGCGGCCGAGGGTGCCACCTTCTCCCTCTGACGCCCGCCCGGCCCGTATCCGGCGCAACCGCAACTTCCTCTGTCAGAAGCATTGACGAAACACAGGGCCCCTCCTAGTTTCAACGCGTCGTACTTCGTACGTCATATATGAGACGCGATACGCGAGATCCGATACGCGACGTCAGGTTCGCGACATCCGAGAGGCGCGCATGACCTCTGTGCCCACGCCGATCCCGTCCCGCACGCAGTACGTGCTGGAGGAGATCAAACGCCGCATCCTCACCGGGCAGTTGACGCCCGGGCAGGCGCTGGTCGAGACCGAGCTCGCCGCACGGTTCGGGGTGTCCAAGACCCCCGTGCGCGAGGCGCTCAAGACGCTCGCCGGCACCGGACTGGTCGTGATGAGCCAGTACAAGGGCGTCACGGTGCGCATGGTGGACGCGGACATGGCGCGCGAGGTCTACGACGTGCGGCTGCTCCTGGAACCCGAGGCGCTCAGGCGCGCGGTGCGGCGCGGCGCCTCCCTGGAGGCCGCGCGCGAGGCGCTGACCAGGGCCGACCAGGCCACCGACACCGCCGAACGGTCCCTGGCCAACCGGGAGTTCCACCGCGCCCTGTACCTGCCGTGCGGCAACCCGCTGCTCGGCCGGCTGCTCGACGAGGTCCGCGACCAGGCGGCCCTGGTCTCCGCCGTCGCCTGGGCCGCCTCGCCCTCCTGGGAGCGGGAGGCCGGCGAGCACCGCGACATCCTGCGGCTCGCCCTGGACGGCGACGCCGACGGCGCGGCCCGCGCCCTGCACGCCCACATCGCGTCGTTCGTCCACCGAGCGTTCCCCGAGGCCCAGGCAGCGGCCCAGGCAGAGGAAGGTAAGGAATGAGCAGCGTGGCGTTCGAGACCCAACGGGCGGCCCTGGCCGATGTGGTGGCCATCCCGGTGACCCCCTTCGCCGAGGACGGCTCCGTCGACCACGACGTCCACCGGGCCCTGCTGCGCCGGCTGCTCGACGGCGGGGTCACCACCCTCACGCCCAACGGCAACACCGGCGAGTTCTACGCGCTCACCCCCGAGGAGCGCCGCACGGTCACCGAGCTGACCGTCGACGAGGCCGGCGACCGCGCCGTGATCCTGGTGGGGGTCGGCCACGACGTGCCCACCGCCGTCGCCTCCGCCCGGCACGCCCGCGAGCTGGGCGCCCAGATGGTGATGGTCCACCAGCCCGTCCACCCCTACGTCTCGCAGAGCGGCTGGGTCGACTACCACCGTGCCGTCGCCGAGGCCGTGCCCGAACTGGGCGTGGTCCCCTACATCCGCAACGCGCAGCTGGCCGGCGTCCGCCTCGCCGAACTCGCCGACGCCTGCCCGAACGTGATCGGCGTGAAGTACGCCGTGCCGGACGCCGCCCGCTTCGCCGCCTTCGCCCGCGACGCCGGGCTGGAACGGTTCGTCTGGGTCGCGGGCCTCGCCGAGCCGTACGCCCCCTCCTACTTCTCCGCGGGCGCCACCGGCTTCACCTCCGGACTGGTGAACGTCGCCCCGGCCGTTTCGCTGAACATGATCGAAGCGCTTCGATCCGGCGACTACCCGGCCGCGATGAAGGTCTGGGAGCAGATCCGCCGCTTCGAGGAGCTGCGCGCCGCCAACGGCTCCGCCAACAACGTCACCGTCGTCAAGGAGGCCCTCGCCTCCCTCGGGCTGTGCCGCCGCGAGGTCCGCCCGCCGAGCCGGCCGCTGCCGGAGGACGAGCGCGCCGAGGTCGCCGCCATCGCCGCCGGGTGGTCCATATGACCGAGCCGCAGCGCAAACGCCCCGAAGAGCTCCGCAGCCACCAGTGGTACGGCACCGAGGGACTGCGTTCCTTCAGCCACCGGGCCCGCACCCGCCAGCTCGGCTACCTGCCCGAGGAGCACCTCGGCAAGCCCGTCATCGCGATCCTCAACACCTGGTCCGACATCAACCCCTGCCACGTCCACCTGCGCGACCGCGCCCAGGCCGTGAAGCGGGGGGTGTGGCAGGCGGGCGGCTTCCCGCTGGAGTTCCCGGTCGCCACGCTGAGCGAGACCTTCCAGAAGCCGACCCCGATGCTCTACCGCAACCTGCTCGCCATGGAGACCGAGGAGCTGCTGCGCTCGTACCCGGTCGACGGGGCGGTCCTGATGGGCGGCTGCGACAAGACGACCCCCGCCCTGCTCATGGGGGCGGCCAGCGCCGACCTGCCGGCCGTCTTCGTGCCGGCCGGGCCCATGCTGCCGGGCCACTGGCGCAACGAGGTCCTCGGCTCCGGCACCGACATGTGGAAGTACTGGGACGACAAGCGGGCCGGTCTCATCGGCGACTGCGAGATGGCCGAGCTGGAGAACGGCCTCGCCCGCTCGCCCGGCCACTGCATGACGATGGGGACGGCGTCCACGCTCACGGCCGCCGCGGAAGCCCTCGGCGTGACCGTCCCGGGGGCGTCCAGCATCCCGGCCGTCGACTCCGGGCACGACCGGATGGCCGCCCGGGCCGGTCTGGCCGCCGTCGAACTGGTCCACCGGGACCGGAAGCTGAGCGAGATCCTCACCCGTGACGCCTTCGAGGACGCCGTCACCACCGTGCTCGGCCTCGGCGGCTCCACCAACGCGGTGATCCACCTGATCGCCATGGCGGGCCGGGCCGGCGTCGAGCTCACCCTCGACGACTTCGACCGTATCGCCCGCACCGTCCCCGTCCTCGCCAACGTCCGCCCCGGCGGCCGGAAGTACCTCATGGAGGACTTCCACTTCGCCGGCGGTCTGCCCGGCTTCCTCTCCCGGATCCCGGACCTGCTCCACCTCGACCGGCCGACGGTCGCCCACGACACCCTGCGCGAGCAGCTCGCCGGTGCGCGGGTGCACCACGACGACGTCATCCGGACCCGGGACAACCCGGTCGCGGACGAGGGCGGGGTGGCCGTACTGCGCGGCAACCTCTGCCCGGACGGCGCGGTGATCAAGCACATCGCCGCCGAGCCGCACCTGCTCAAGCACACCGGTCCCGCGGTCGTCTTCGACGACTACAGGACCATGCAGCGCACCATCAACGACCCGTCGCTCGGCATCACCGCGGACAGCGTCCTGGTGCTGCGCAACGCCGGCCCCAAGGGCGGCCCGGGCATGCCCGAGTACGGCATGCTCCCGATCCCCGACCACCTGCTCAAGCAGGGCGTTCGGGACATGGTCCGCATCTCCGACGCTCGGATGAGCGGCACCAGCTACGGCGCGTGCGTGCTGCACGTGGCGCCCGAGTCGTACGTCGGCGGGCCCCTCGCCCTCGTGCGCACCGGGGACTCGGTCACCCTCGACGTCGAGGCCCGTCTGCTCCAGCTCAACGTGGACGACGAGGAACTCGCGCGGCGCCGGGCGCTGTGGACACCGCCGCCCACCCGCTACGAGCGCGGCTACGGCGCGCTCTACAACGAACAGATCACCCAGGCCGACACCGGCTGCGACTTCGCCTTCCTGGCCCGCCCCGGCGCGGTGCAGGACCCGTACGCCGGCTGAGCCGGAGCAGCACCACCGCGCACACCCCTGTACATGGAGAAAGCGCTTCCTGTGCAGGTGCGGCGCGACAGCACGCGCGCAAGCCCGCACCAGAGCACGCCCGCAAGCACGCAGAAACGCACGTCCGCAAGCACGCAGAAACGCACCTCCGCAAGCCCGCGCACATGCACCCCGCAAGTCCGCACACCTGCACGCACGAAAGCACACACGCTAGACGCACGCACGACGCACCAGAACGGAGAACAGTCATGGCCCAAGCCGCAGCCGTGGCGAAACCGCCCGCGCCACCCCGGCGGCGCCGTGCCTCCGCCACGCCGCGCAGGCTGCCGTACCTGCTGATCGCCCCGGCGGCCCTGCTGATGCTCGGGTTCATCGCCTACCCGGTCATCAGCGTCTTCTACTACAGCCTCCAGAACTACAACCCCACCAAGCCATGGCGGAACGGCTACGCGGGCTTCGACAACTTCGTCCATGCCTTCACCGACGACCCGGTCTTCTGGGACACGCTGACCTTCAGCGCCCAGTGGGTCGTCGTCGAGGTCGGGCTGCAACTGCTGTTCGGTCTGGCGCTGGCGCTCATCGTCAACCAGACCTTCGTGGGCCGGGCCCTGGGACGCGCCCTGGTCTTCTCCCCGTGGGCCGTCTCCGGTGTGCTGACCTCCGCGATCTGGGTGCTGCTCTACAACTCCCAGACCGGCATCACCCGTTACCTCGCGGACCTGGGCATCGGCTCCTACGGCACCAGCTGGCTGTCGGACACCTCCACCGTGTTCCCGGCGGCGGTCGTCGCCGACCTGTGGCGCGGCGTCCCCTTCTTCGCGATCCTCATCCTCGCCGACCTCCAGTCCGTCTCCAAGGACCTGTACGAGGCCGCCGAGGTCGACGGGGCGAGCCGGCTCAAGCAGTTCTGGCACATCACGCTGCCCCACCTGAAGGACGCCATCGTCCTGTCCACGCTGCTGCGCGCGGTGTGGGAGTTCAACAACGTCGACCTGCTCTACACCCTGACCGGCGGCGGCCCGGCGGGCGAGACCACGACCCTCCCGCTCTACATCGCCAACACCTCGGTCGACGCCCACAACTTCGGTTACGCGTCCGCCCTGACGACGGTCGCGTTCGTGATCCTGCTCTTCTGCTCGATGGTCTACCTGCGGCTGAGCAAGTTCGGAAGGGAGGCCAAGTGATCACCAAGGAGGCCACCGAGGTGGCGCCCCCGCCGGTGAGCGCCCCCACCGCGCCCGAGCAGCGGCCGCGCGGGAGGAACCGCTCCTGGGACGAGGTCCCGCGCTGGCAGATCTACCTGCCCCTGTCGGTCTACCTCGTCTTCACCCTGATCCCCTTCTACTGGATCCTGCTCTTCGCCCTGCGCCCGGCCGGCTCGACCTCGCTCGTGCCCTGGCCGATGACCCTCGACCACTTCGACAAGGTCTGGACCGAGCGGTCCTTCGGCACCTACTTCCAGAACAGCCTGCTCGTCGGCCTGGCCACGCTGGTCATGACGACGGTGATCGCGCTCGCCGGCGGCTACGCGCTCGCCCGTTTCGACTTCAAGGTCAAGCAGGCGTTCATGCTGGCGCTGCTCTGCTCGCAGTTCGTCCCGGGCGCGCTGCTCCTGGTCCCGCTGTTCGAGATCTTCGCCGAGCTCCGGATGATCAACTCGCTGGGCAGCGTCATCATCGCGGAGACCGTCTTCCAGCTGCCGCTGTCGATGATCCTGATCAGCAACTTCATCAAGAACGTGCCGTACTCGCTGGAGGAGGCGGCCTGGGTCGACGGCTGCAACCGCCTGACGGCCTTCCGGATCGTGGTCCTGCCGCTGCTGCGGCCCGGCCTGATCGCCGTCGGCTCCTTCGCCTTCGTCCACTCCTGGAACCACTTCCTGTTCGCCCTGATGTTCCTGAACAACCAGGCCAAGCAGACCATCCCGGTCGGACTCAACACCCTGATGAGCTCGGACAGCGTCGACCTCGGCGCGCTCGCCGCGGGCGGCATCATCGCCGCCGTCCCCGTCGTGATCGTCTTCGCCTTCATCCAGAAGTGGCTGATCACGGGCTTCAGCGCGGGGGCGGTGAAGGGGTGAGAGCACGTCACATCGCCGCCGCCGCGGGGCTGCTCGGACTGCTGTGCGTCCCCGCCCACGCCGAGGCCCGCGACATCTCCCGGGACACCCTCGCCGCGAACGACGGCTGGGCCTCGTACGGCACCGGCACCACGGGCGGCGCCGCCGCCGACGACGACCACGTGTACACCGTCACCGACCGGGCCGGCCTGGTCCGTGCCCTCGACCACGGCAGCGACACCCCGAAGATCATCAAGATCGCGGGAACGATCGACGCCAACACCGCCGACGACGGCACCCCCCTCGACTGCTCCGACTACGCCACCGACGGCTACGGCCTGAACAAGTACCTCACCGCCTACGACCCCCGCACCTGGGGCTCCGCCAAGCCGTCCGGCCCGCAGGAGGAGGCCCGGCAGGCGTCGGCGGCCCGGCAGGCCGAGCGGATCGTGCTGCCCGTCGGGTCCAACACCACCCTCGTCGGTCTCGGCTCCCAGGCCGTCCTGAAGGGCGCCGGTCTCCAGGTCAAGAACGCGGACAACGTCATCGTGCGCAACCTCGACCTGCGCGACGCCTACGACTGCTTCCCCGTCTGGCAGCCCAACACCGGCGGCCTCGGCGACTGGAAGACGGCCTACGACAACATCTGGCTCACCGGCGCCACCCATGTGTGGATCGACCACGTGACCGCCTCCGACCAGGGCCACCCGGACGCCGCCGAGCCCACCTACTTCGCCCGCAACTACCTCCGCCACGACGGCCTGCTGGACATCACGAACGGTTCCGACCTGGTCACCGTCTCCTGGAGCCGGTTCGCCGACCACGACAAGGCGATCCTCATCGGCAACGGCGACACCGCCACCGGCGACCGGGGCAAGCTGCGGGTGACCCTGCACCACAACGCCTTCACGTCCGTGGTCCAGCGCGCGCCGCGCGTCCGCTTCGGCCAGGTGCACCTCTACAACAACCGGTACGAGGTCACCGACGGCCACCGCTACTCCCTCGGCGTCGGCACCGAGTCCGCGGTGTACGCCGAGAACAACGCCTTCCACGCCCCCGGCCACATCGAGGTCGCCGACCTGGTCAAGAGCTGGAACGGCACCGCCCTGCACCAGAGCGGCACCCTCTTCGACGGCTATCCCGTCGACCTCCTCGCCATCCACAACGCCTACAACTCCGGCAGCGAGCGCGACCTCACCGCGGACGCCGGCTGGACGCCCACCCTGCACACGACCGTCGACAGCGCCGCGGTGGCCGACCGCGCGGTGGCCCGCGGCGCGGGCGCGGGGAGGCTGTCATGAGCACCGCCGAACCGAGGAGCAGGGCCGTCCCCGTCGTCCTGGCGGGCGCCCGCGGCCACGGCCGCTGGCACCTGGACAACCTCCGCCGGCTCCAGGACAAGGGCATCGTCCGCCTCGCGGGCGTCTGCGAGCTGACCCCGCTCACCCCCCACGAGATCCCGGAGGGGCTGGGCGCGCCCGAGCAGTCCGCCGACTTCGGCGCGCTGCTCGACTCCACCGGCGCGCGGATCGCCGTGATCTGCACCCCGATCCCCACCCACACCGACCTGGCCCTGACCGCGGCCCGCAAGGGCGTGCACCTGCTGCTGGAGAAGCCGCCCGCGCCGTCGTACGCCGCGTTCCGCCGGATGGCCGACGGGGTCGCCGAGGCGGGCGTGGCCTGCCAGATCGGCTTCCAGTCGCTGGGCTCGCACGCCCTGCCCGCGATCCGCGAGCTGATCGCCGAGGGGGCGATCGGCGAGGTGACCGGGGTCGGCGGGGCCGGCGCCTGGGCGCGCGCCGAGTCGTACTACCGGCGGGCGCCCTGGGCGGGCAGACGGCGCCTGAACGGCGTCGACGTGATCGACGGCGCCCTCACCAACCCGCTCGCGCACGCCGTCGCCACCGCCCTCGCGCTGGCCGGCGCCACCCGCGCCGACGACGTCACCGGCATCGAGACCGAGCTGGCGCACGCCAACGCCATCGAGGCCGACGACACCTCCTGCGTCCGGGTCACCACCGCCGACGGCCGCCCGGTCGTCGTGGCGGCCACGCTGTGCGCCGAGGACCCGGACGACCCGTACGTCCTCGTCCACGGCAGCCGCGGCCGGATCACCTTCTGGTACAAGCAGGACCGCGTCCTGCTCCAGCGCGCCGGCCACGGCCCCGAGGAGTCCGAGCACGGCCGCACCGACCTGCTGGAGAACCTCGTCGACCACCTCACCGACGGGGTCCCGCTGCTGGTCCCGCCGGCCGCGACCGAGTCGTTCATGCGGGTCGTCGAGGCGATCCGGCTCGCCCCCGACCCGCTCCAGCTCCCCGAGGACGCCTGGCACCGGCTGCCCGGCGAGGACCGCCGGGTGGTCCCCGGCATTGACGGCCTGGTCGCGGCCGCCGCCGACTCCCTCGCCCTCTTCTCCGAACTGGGCGCCGCCTGGGCGTCCCCCACCGAGCTCGCGAAAGAGGTGAGGACCTGATGACGGCACCCGACGCACCGGTCGTCCTGCGTGTCGCGGGCCGCCCGGTCGGCCGCTACGTCACCCGGCCCGAGCTGCCCGCCCGGCTCTCCCCGCGCCCCTACCTGCACCCCGTCACCACCCTGGCCGGCACGGCGGTCACCGAGCTGAGCCCCGCCGACCACATCCACCACCTCGGCGTCGGTGTCGCCGTTCCCGACGTCGAGGGGCACAACTTCTGGGGCGGGCGCACCTTCGTCCGCGACCGGGGCCCGACCGAGCTCGACAACCACGGCGCCCAGCGGCACACCGGCTTCCAGCTGCGCGACCCCGACGGCTTCGTGGAGGAGCTGCGCTGGGTCGCCGCCGGGGCCGAGCTGCTGCGCGAGCGCCGTACCGTCGCGGCCACCGGACTCACCGACACCGCCTGGGCGCTGGACTTCACCTTCTCGCTCACCAACGTCACCGCGGAGCCGGTGACCATCGGCAGCCCCGCCACCAACGGACGGCCCGGCGCGGCCTACGGCGGCTTCTTCTGGCGGGCCCGCAAGGAGGCCTCGGCGCCGGACGTCTTCACCGCCGCGGCCGAGGGCGAGGCCGGGGTGCACGGCCACCGCGCCGACTGGGTCGCCCTGGCGGGCGCCGACTGGACCCTGGTCTTCGCGGGCGCCACCGACACCACCCGCCGCGACCCGTGGTTCGTGCGGACCGCCGAGTACCCGGGCGTCGGCTCCTCCCTCGCCTGCGCCGAACGGCTCGCGATCGCGCCCGGCGACACCGCCGTCCGCCGGATCGTCACCGTCGTCTCCGACGGCCGGCTGGGCCACGCCGACGCGGCGGCCCTCGCCCGGAAGGCGGTCAGCCAGTGACCCGCGGAACGCCCTCCACCCAGGAGACCTACGACAACCCCGTCCTGAACGCCGACTGGTCCGACCCGGACGTCGTACGCGTCGGCGACGACTTCTATCTCACCGCGTCCAGCTTCGGCCGGGCCCCCGGACTGCCGCTGCTGCACTCGCGCGACCTGGTCAACTGGACCCTGGTCGGCCACGCCCTCGAACGTCTGCGGCCGGCGGCCGAGTTCGCGCGGCCCCGGCACGACTGCGGGGTCTGGGCCCCCTCGCTCCGCCACCACGACGACCGTTTCTGGATCTTCTGGGGCGACCCCGACCAGGGCATCTTCCAGGTCAACGCCCCCGGGATCAGGGGACCGTGGACCCACCCGCACCTGCTCAAGGAGGGCAAGGGCCTGATCGACCCCTGCCCCCTGTGGGACGAGGAGACCGGCGAGGCCTACCTGGTGCACGCCTGGGCCAGGTCACGCTCCGGGATCAAGAACCGCCTCACCGGACACCGCATGCACCCCGACGGCACCTCGCTGCTCGACGAGGGCAAGGTGATCGTCGACGGCGACCGCATCCCCGGCTGGTTCACCCTCGAAGGCCCGAAGCTCTACCGGCACGACGGCCGGTTCTGGATCCTGGCGCCCGCCGGGGGAGTGGAGACCGGCTGGCAGGGCGCCTTCCGCGCCCGGGACTTCTTCGGCCCCTACGAGGAGCGGATCGTCCTGGAGCAGAAGGACACCCCCGTCAACGGCCCCCACCAGGGCGGCTGGGTGCGCACCCCGTCCGGCGAGGACTGGTTCCTGCACTTCCAGCAGCGCGGCGCGTACGGCAGGGTCGTCCACCTCCAGCCGATGCGGTGGGGCGCGGACGGCTGGCCGGTGATCGGGGACGACGGCGCCCCCGTCGCCGCGCACCGGCGCCCCGCGCTGCCGCCGCAGCCGCCCGCCGCCCCCGCCACCGACGACGACTTCCCCGGCGGCCGGTTCGGCCGGCAGTGGCAGTGGACGGCCAACCCCCAGGACGGCCGGGCCACCCACCACTCGGGGGACGGGCTGCGGCTGAGCTGCGTCCGCACGGCCGACGCGCACGACCTGCGCCGACTGCCGAACGTGCTCACCCAGCGGCTGCCGGGCATCCCGTCCGTCGCCGAGGTCGCGCTGGAACTGCACGCCGAGGAACCGGGCGCGCGGGCCGGCCTCGCGGTCCTCGGGGACTCCTTCGGCTGGATCGGTCTGCAACGCGGCACCGACGGCACGGTCCACCTCGTGCACCGGTTCGCCGAGGCGGTGGCCGAGCACGAGCGGGACGCCGGCCATCCGCGGCTCGCCCCCGCCGGACGGGCCCGGCTGCGCGTGGAGATCGGCGCCGGTGCCCGCTGCCGCTTCGCCTACGACCTCGGCGAGGGCTTCCGTTCCTCCGGTCCCGTCTTCGCGGCCACGCCGTGGCGCTGGGTGGGCGCCCTGCTCGGCCTGTTCGCCGTCGCCCCCGACGGAGCGGGTCACGCCGGGGCGGCCACGTTCACCGAGTTCCGGATCAGACCCCTCTGACCCTTTTCGTCCGTACGCCTTACGCCTGTGGGGAGCCGCAATGACGCACTTCCGTAACAAGCGCTTGCCGAGACCGGGTGCGGTGCTGGCCGCCGTGGCGGGCCTGATCGCCGCGCTGGGCCTCGGCGTGGTCGGCGAGGCGCACGCGGCGTCCGCGCCGGCCGCCGCCGCCCCGCGGTGGTCCGACCGGGCCCACGGCTTCGCCTCCCTGGCCGGCGGCACCACCGGCGGCGCCGGCGGCAAGGTCGTCACGGTCACCGACCAGGCCTCGCTGGAGCGGTACGCGGCCGCCGAGGAGCCGTACGTCATCCGGGTGGCCGGGTCCATCGCCGTGGAGCCGTTCGGCGCGGAGATCGACGTCGCCTCGGACAAGACCGTCATCGGCGTCGGCGACACCGGCGAGATCGTGCACGGGGAACTGCACCTGAACCCGGGCACGCACAACGTGGTCATCCGCAACCTGACCATCCGCGACTCGGCGATCGAGGGGAACTGGGACTGCAAGGACACCGACTTCGACGGCATCCAGATGGACACCGTCCACCACGTGTGGGTCGACCACAACCGCTTCTCGCACATCTGCGACGGCCAGCTCGACATCCGCAAGGACAGCGAGTACGTCACCGTCTCCTACAACCGCTTCGAGAACAACAACAAGACCTTCGGCCTGGGCTGGACCAGCAACGTCAGGACGCAGATCACCGTCGACCACAACCTGTTCGCGCACACCAAGCAGCGCAACCCGTCCGTCGACAACGCCGCCTACGCGCACCTCTACAACAACTACCTGACGGCCCAGGAGGATCCGGGCGACCCCGTGTGGACGTACGGGAACTGGTCGCGCGGCCGGACGAAGATGGTCATCGAGAACAGCTACTACCGGGACGTCCAGCACCCCTACCAGGCCGACGCCACCGCGGAGCTGGTCCAGCGCGGGTCGATCCTGAAGAACACCACGGGCCGGCACGACGAGTGGGGTGAAGCGTTCGACCCGCGGGACTTCTACGCCTACCGGCTGGACCCGGCGGCGGCCGTGCCCGCGCTGGTGACGCGCTGGTCCGGGCCGCAGAAGCGGATCGGCGCCTCGGTGACGCTGCACGTCCCGGCGGACCACCCGACGGTCCAGGCCGCCGTGGACGCCGTGCCCGAGGGCAACACCCTGCCCGTGACCATCGCGGTCGCGCCCGGCACCTACCGCGAGAAGGTGTTCGTCCCGGCGACCAAGCCGAACATCACGTTGCAGGGGACTGGACAGGACCGCTCCGACACCGTCATCGTCTACGACACGCCCGCGGCGTACGGCGGTTCGACGGGCAGTGCCACGGTACGGATCGCGGCCCACGACGTCACCGCCCGCCATCTCACCTTCAGCAACGACTTCGACGAGGCCGCGCACGAGCTGAACGGCGAGCAGGCGCTGGCGGTGAAGACGACCGGCGACCGGATCGTCTTCGAGGACACCGCCTTCCTGGGCAACCAGGACACCCTGATGACCGACAGCCCCAGGCTGGACGTGATCAGCCGGGTCTACATCCGCGACTCCTACGTCGAGGGCGACGTCGACTTCGTCTACGGGCGGGCGACCACCGTCATCGAGCGCTCCGTGATCCGGGCGCTGAGCCGTGGCTCGGCCGACAACAACGGCTACATCACGGCCGCGTCCACCTGGACGGGCAACCCGTACGGGTTCCTGATCACCCGGTCGAGGATCGTGAGCGACGCGCCGGACGGCACCTTCCACCTCGGCCGGCCCTGGCACCCGGGCGGGGAGCCGGCGGCGGTCGCCCAGGTGCTGATCCGGGACACCGAACTGCCCGCCGCGGTCAAGTCCGCACCCTGGACGGACATGAGCGGCTTCTCCTGGCGGGACGCCCGGTTCGCCGAGTACCGCAACACCGGACCGGGGGCGGCCCAGGCCGCGGACCGGCCGCAGCTGAGCGACGAGGAGGCGCGGACCCGCACCGTCGCGCACTACCTCGCGGGTACGGACGACTGGGCTCCGTACGCCCGCCACCACTGACCCCCACCACGTCACAGAAGTCCGTTGGATCCAGAAGAAGAGAGCCGACCAATGAAGATCAGCATCCACAGAAGCAGGCGCGCCGCCACGGCCGTCGCCCTGGGGGCCGTGCTCGCCCTGACCGCCACCGCCTGCGGTGACGACGGCAGCGGCGCCGGCGGCGACAAGGGTTCCGAGGGCAGCGGCAAGGGCAAGATCGTCTTCTGGGACAACAACGGCGGTGTGCGCACCGACATCTGGAAGGAGATCATCGCCGACTTCGAGAAGGCCAACCCCGACATCGACGTCGAGTACGTCGGCATCGCCTCCACCGAGTACCAGTCCAAGGTCGACACCGCCATCCAGGGCGGCGGCCTGCCCGACGTCGGCGGCGTCGGCGCGGCGATGCTCGCCGGGATCGCCGCGCAGGGCGCGCTCGACCCGCTCGACGACCGGCTCGGCTCGTCCTCCCTCAAGGGCAAGCTGAACGAGGACATGGTGGAGTCGCTGAAGGCGGCCGGCGGCGGCGACGGCACCCTCTACTCGGTCCCGACCTCCGCCAACAACGGCGTCCTGTACTACCGCACCGACCTGTTCAAGGCCGCGGGCCTGGCGGACCCGACGACCTGGGACGCGTTCTACGCGGCGGCGGAGAAGCTCACGAACTCCAAGAAGAACGCGTTCGGCTACACCATCCGCGGCGGCGCCGGCTCCATCGCGCAGGCGCTGGACGCGATGTACGGGCAGAGCGGGATCACCTCGTTCTGGAACGGCGACACGACCACGGTCAACGACCCGAAGAACGTCGCGGCGCTGGAGAAGTACGCCGCCCTCTACAAGAAGGTCACCCCGGCGGCCGACCTCAACAACGACTTCACCAAGATGGTCGCCCAGTGGGACTCGGGCACCATCGGCATGCTCAACCACAACCTGGGCTCCTACCAGGACCACGTGAAGGCGCTCGGCGCCGACAAGTTCCGCGGCATCCCGCAGCCGACGGGCGCCGACGGCAAGCGCGTCCAGGTCTCCAACCCGGTCGACGGGCTCGGGCTGTTCAAGAGCTCCAAGAACAAGGAAGCCGCCTGGAAGTTCATCGAGTTCGCCGTCTCGAAGGCGGAGAACTCCAAGTTCAACGAGTCCGCCGGGCAGGTGCCGGCCAACACCGAGGCCGCGTCGGACACCTGGGTCACCGAGTCCGAGCCGACGAAGCTGGCGGCGCAGGCGCTGTCGGACGGGTCGACGACGATCGTGCAGCTGCCGTACTACCTGCCGGACTGGAACACGATCTCCAAGGCGGACAACGAGCCGAACTTCCAGAAGGTGCTGCTGGGCAAGATGAGCGCCAAGGACTTCCTCGACACGCTGGCTGACCAGCTGAACGCGGCGCAGGCCGAGTGGAAGCAGCAGGCCGGCTGAGTCGGCGCGTTCGCTGGATCTCGCCGTGGGGCGGCCTGTGGTTGCAGGCCGCGGGCCGTCCCCGGCTGTTCGCGCGCACGCGGCGGAAGCCGCATGTCGATACAGCCCCGCGCCCCTTAGTGACTCGCCCTGAGTTGAAAGGTCCAACCCGTGTCCCTCACGCGTCGACAAGTCGCTTCCGCCGCTCTCGCCGCCCTCCCGCTCGGCGCTGCCGTGACCGCCCCCGCGCACGCTTCCGGTCGCCGGCCCCGCACCCTCTACATCGCCGGCGACTCCACCGCCGCGCAGAAGTATGCCGATGCCGCGCCCGAGACCGGGTGGGGCATGGCGTTGCCCTTCTTCCTCCACGAGGACCTGCCCGTCGCCAACCACGCGGTCAACGGGCGCAGTTCGAAGAGCTTCGTGGACGAGGGGCGGCTCGACGTCGTCCTCGCCTCGATCCGGCCGGGTGACTTCCTGCTCGTGCAGTTCGCGCACAACGACGAGAAGACAGCCGACCCCACGCGGTACACCGAGCCCTGGTCGACGTACCAGGAGTATCTGCGGCTGTACGTGGACGGGGCCCGTGCCCGTGGGGCGCGGCCCGTGCTGCTGACGCCGGTCGAGCGGCGGCGGTTCGACGCGGAGGGGAACGCCGTGCCGAGCCACGGCGAGTACCCGGCGGCGATGCGCGCGCTGGCCGAGGAGGAGGGCGTCGCGCTGATCGACGTCCAGGCGCTGTCGCTCGCGCTGTGGCAGGAGCTCGGGGTCGAGGGGACGAAGACGTACTTCAACTGGACCGAGACCGAGCAGGACAACACGCACTTCAACCCGCCGGGCGCGATCGCCGTGGCCCGGCTCGTCGCCTCCGGGCTGCTGCACCGCCGGGTGCTGCGGCCCCGGGACGTGCGCCGGCTCGACGAGGAGATCCCCGACTCCTGGATCACCTGGCCGCCGGCCACCGCGTGACCACCCCTTCGGCACCACCCCTTCGGCAACCGGAAGAGAGCCGCACAATGCACGCACAGAAATGGCATGGGCACGTCACAAGTGTCGTGGTGGTGGGCTGCACCGCCCTCGCGCTGACGGTCACCGGCACCACGGCCCAGGCCCAGGCGCGGGACGCCGCCCGGCAGACCCTCCCGGCGAACGACGGCTGGGCCTCCTACGGGACCGGCACCACCGGCGGGGCCGCCGCCGACGCCGAGCACGTGTACACCGTCACCACCTGGGCCGAGTTCAAGGCCGCCCTCGCCGCCGGGGGCGACGCACCGAAGATCATCAAGGTGAAGGGGATCATCGACGCCGTCGCCGACGGGTGCGACGCCCTCGCCGCGCCCGGCTACGACTTCGACGCCTACCTCGCGGCGTACGCGCCGGAGACCTGGGGGCTCGACACCGACCTCAGTGCCGAGCCCGACGACAGCCCCGAAGGGCTGCGCCGCCTCTCCGCCGCCAACCAGGACCAGGCCATCAAGGCGAACATCCCCGCCAACACCACCGTCATCGGGGTGGGGAAGAACGCCGGCTTCAAGGGCGCCAGCCTCCAGATCAAGGCCGTCGACAACGTGATCATCCGCAACCTGGCCTTCGAGAGCCCCGTCGACTGCTTCCCGCAGTGGGACCCCACCGACGGGGACACGGGCAACTGGAACTCCGAGTACGACACCGCCGTCGTCTACGGCTCCACCCACGTCTGGCTGGACCACAACACCTTCACCGACGGCAGCCATCCCGACAGCGCGGCGCCCACCTACTTCGGCATGCTGTACCAGCAGCACGACGGCGAGCTGGACATCGTCCGCGGCGCGAACTACGTCACCGCCTCCTGGAACGTCTTCACCGAGCACGACAAGACGATCCTGATCGGCAACAGCGACAGCGAGTCCACCGCCGTCGGCGACCGCGGCAAGCTGAAGGTGACCTTCCACCACAACCTGTTCTCGAACCTGGTCGAGCGCGCGCCCCGGGTCCGGTTCGGCCAGGTCGACGTCTACAACAACCACTTCGTCGCCGACGACTCGTACTCCTACAGCTTCGGCGTCGGCAAGGAGTCCCAGCTCGTCGCCGAGGACAACGCGTTCACGCTGCCGACGGGCGTCAGCGCCGCCAAGGTGCTCAAGAAGTGGAGCGAGGCGCCGGTCACCGCCGACGGCAACCTCGTCAACGGCACGGCCGTCGACCTGATCGCCGTGCACAACGCGGAGATCCCCGCCGAGACCCTCCAGTCCGGCGCGGGCTGGACGCCCACCCTGCGCGCCGACGTCGACCCGGCCAAGGCCGTCCCCGGCCTCGTCCGCGCCCACGCCGGCGCCGGCGACCTCTGCTGACACCCCCCCGGTGAACGGGCCGGGGCCCGCCGCCCCGGCCCGTCGACCCCCCACCCCGAGGACCCCATCTCACGAGCCGCATCGCAAGGAGCACCGACATGTCCTCGCCCCACAGCCGACTCCCTCTGAACCGCAGGGGCTTCCTCCTGGCGAGCGCGGGCGCGGGAGCCGCCCTCGCACTCCCGGCCGGCCCCGCCCGCGCGGCCACCCGGCGGCCCTTCGGCCGCTTCGGCTCCCCGGCCGCCCGCCTCACCCCGCGGACGCTCTACGTCGACGCGCAGGGACGCGGCGACCACACCACCGTCCGGGACGCCGTCACCGCCGCCGCCGGCAGCGGCTGGACCCTCGTCCTCGCCCCCGGCACCTACCGAGAGACGGTCGCCGTCGACACCACCCGCACCGAGGCCACCTGGATCGGCGCCGCCGAGGACCCACGGGACGTGGTGATCGTGTACGACAACGCGGCCGGCACCACCAAGCCCGACGGATCCGGCACCTACGGCACCACCGGCTCGGCCACCACCACCGTGCAGGCCGACGGCTTCACCGCCCGCTGGATCACCTTCGCCAACGACTGGCTGCGCGCCGACCACCCCGGCATCACCGGCACCCAGGCCGTCGCGATCAAGGTCCAGGGTGACCGGTCCGCCTTCCACCACTGCCGCTTCCTGGGCCACCAGGACACCCTCTACGCCGACTCGATCTCGCTCACCACCTTCGCCCGCCAGTACTTCTCCCACTGCTACGCCGAGGGGGACGTCGACTTCGTCTTCGGCCGGGGGACCGCCGTCTTCGAGCAGTGCCACTTCCGCACCCTGGACCGCACCGACCTGGCCGCCGCCCCCTACGGCTTCGTCTTCGCGCCCTCCACCGCCGGCGCCAACCCGCGCGGCTACCTGGTGACGCGGAGCCGGGTCACCAGCGAGGCCCCGGACGCCTTCTACAAACTGGCCCGCCCCTGGGTGCCCAGCTCCGACACCACCGCCCGCCCCATGCTCACCGTCCGCGACACCCACCTCGCTGCCGGCCTCGACGCGGTCGAGCCCTACACGAACATGTCGGCCTCCTACCCGTGGCAGGACCAGCGGTTCGCCGAGTACCGCAACACCGGGCCGGGCGCCCGCGTCAGCGTCCCGGAGAACCGGCCCCAGCTCACCGCCGAACAGGCCGCCTCCGCGACCCGCGAGACCTACCTGGGCGACTGGACCCCGTGGAAGGAGACCTGCTGACATGCGCAGGCGCACCCTCCTGGCCGGTCTCACGGCCGGCGCCCTGACGGCGGCGTCCCCCGCCCACGCACGGTCGGACCGCGTCCTGCACGTCCGCCCCGGCGACTCCCTCCAGGCCGCCGTGGACGCCGTCGACGGACCCGGCCGGACGATCGTCGTGCACCCCGGCACGTACCGCGAGGTCGTCAGCGTCCCGGCGGACACGGCGGACCTCACCCTGCGGGGCGCCTCCCGCGACGCCCGCGCCGCCGTCGTCGTCTTCGACCACGCGGGCGGCACGACGAGACCCGACGGCACCACCTACGGCACGGCCGGCTCCGCCACCTTCACCTCCGCCGCCCCCGGCCTCACCGTCCGCGACCTCACCCTCGCCAACGACTGGCTGCGCGCCGACCACCCCGACATCACCGGCACCCAGGCGGTGGCCGCGTACGTCACCGGCGACCGCTCCCGCTTCGACAACGTCCGCTTCCTGGGCCACCAGGACACCCTCTTCGCGGACACCACCGCCCTGGACGCCTTCGACCGGCACTACTACCGCGGCTGCCACATCGAAGGAGACGTCGACTTCGTCTTCGGGCGGGCCCGGGCCGTCTTCGACACCTGCCGCTTCCACACCCTCGCCCGGGACGTGGACTTCACCCCCAAGGGCATGGTCTTCGCGCCCGCCACCGCCCGTGCGAACCCCTACGGCTTCCTCGCCGTCCGCTGCCGGATCACCTCCGGCGCCGAGGACGGCGCGTACAAGCTGGCCCGGCCCTGGGTGCCGACGTACGAGACGACCGCCTGGCCGTCGCTGGTCGTGCGGGACACCTGGATCGGCCCCGGCATCGACGCCGCCGCCCCCTACACCAACATGCGGGACGCCTACCCCTGGCAGAGCATGCGCTTCGCCGAGTACGCCAACTCCGGTCCGGGCGCGGCCGTCACGGCACCGGAGACGCGGCCGCAGCTGACGGCGGCCGAGGCGGCCGCGCACACCCCGCGGACCTACCTCGGCGACTGGAGGCCGTATGAGCGCCCGTGACGCGGTGGGACGGCGGGCGTTCGTGGTCGGCACGGGGGCCGCGCTGCTGGCGGGGACGGCGGCGAGCGGGGCGGAGGCCGCCGTCGTCGACGGACCGCTGCCCGACTTCCACCCCGCCCTCAAGGACGCCCTCACCTTCCCGCTCGCCTGGGGGAACTCCCCGATCCGCGACTTCGGTGCCTGGCGCCGGGCGGCCCGCGCCCAGGTGGAGGAGGCGCTCATCGCCGACCGGGAGGACGGCACCCCGTACGCCCCGGAGTTCGGCGCGCCCGTCCAAGGTGACGGGTACACCAGGGAACTGGTCACCCTCTCCCTCACCCGGTACGAACGCGTCCGCGCCGCGCTGCTCACCCCGGACGGCCCCGGCCCCTTCCCGGCCGTGCTGCTCCTGCACGACCACGGAGCCAAGTTCGACATCGGCAAGGAGAAACTGGTCCGGCCCTGGTACGACACCACCCGGCTCGCCTCCGCCCAGGCATGGACGGAGAAGTACTTCAGCGGCCGGTTCGTCGGCGACGAACTGGCCCGCCGCGGGTACGTGGTGCTGGCCGCCGACGCCCTCGGCTGGGGCGACCGCGGCCCCCTCGCCTACGACCAGCAACAGGCCCTGGCGAGCAACTTCTTCAACCTGGGCTCCTCCCTGGCCGGTCTCATGGCCCGCGAGGACGCCCGCGCCGCCGGCTTCCTCGCCCGCCTCGACCGCGTGGACCGGCGCCGGATCGCGGCCGTCGGCTTCTCCATGGGCGCCTTCCGCGCCTGGCAGACGGCGGCCCTCACCGACGACGTCGCCGCCACGGCCGCCGTCTGCTGGATGACCGGCCTGAAGGAGATGATGGTCCCCGGCAACAACACCCTGCGCGGTCAGTCCTCCTACTACATGCTCCACCCCGGGCTGCCCCGCCACCTCGACTTCCCCGACGTGGCGAGCATCGCCGCCCCCCGGCCGATGCTCTTCTTCCACGGCGGTCTCGATCCGCTGTTCCCCGCCGACGGCGTCCGCACGGCCCACGACAGGCTGCGCGCCGTCTGGCGCTCCCGCCACGCCGAGGAGCGGCTGCACCTGAAGACCTGGCCCGACCTCGGCCACGTCTTCGTCGACCGCATGCAGGACGAGGTCTTCACCTGGCTGGACCGCGTCCTGTAACCCCTCCACCTCCCCCCTCCCCCCTCACCACGACGGAAAGGACCGCACTCCATGTCTCGTCTGTCTCGTCGTACCGCTCTCACCGCCCTCGCCGCCCTGTCCCTGGGCGCCGGTCTCGCCGTCCTGCCCGCCCCGGCGCAGGCCGCGACCGTGGTCGTCGACACCACGGCCGAGCTGACCAGCGCGATCTCCGGCGCCACCGCGGGCACGGTCATCCAGGTCCGCGGCGGCACCTACTACCCGACCGCCACCCTCCAGTCGACCACCAACGGTTCCTCCTCCTCGCCGGTCACCCTCACCGCGTACGGCTCGGAGACGGTGAAGATCGACGGCTCCTCGCTCCCCGACGGCGACTGGATCTTCAAGCTGACCGCCGACTACTGGAACGTCTCGAACATCACCTTCCAGAACTCCCCGGACAGCGCGGTCGTCTGCCAGTCCTGCACCGGCACCACCTGGAGCAACATCAAGACCATCAACGGCGGTGACTCCGGCTTCACCCTCACCGGCGACGGCACGGTGAACAACACCGTGAAGAACATCGACAGCTACGGCCACTACGACGCCGCCAACCACGGCGAGAACGCCGACGGCATCGCCGTCAAGTACGGCTCCGGCACCGGCAACCTCATCACCGGCGCCCGCCTCTACAACAACTCGGACGACGGGATCGACTTCTGGTCGTTCTCCTCGCCCGTGACCGTCGAGCACACCTGGGCCTTCGGCAACGGCGAGAACCGCTGGAGCGACTCCGCCTTCGCGGGCGACGGCAACGGCTACAAGCTGGGCGGCGACGGCGAGGTCGTCGCCCACGTCGTCAACAACTCCGCCGCCTGGGACAACGCCGGCAACGGCTTCACCGAGAACTCCAACACCGGCGCCATCGTCATCAACCGCACCACCGCCTACGCCAACGACAAGTGGGGCTACTACTTCGCCACCGGAGCGGCCCGGCTCGGCAAGAACCTCGCCGTCGGCAACGGCAGCGGCCTGGTCAGCAAGGGCTCCTCCGTCGTCTCCGCCGGCAACAACTGGGACTCCGGCATCGCCACGCCCGCCTTCGTCTCCACGAACGCGTCCACCACCTACAACGCCCGCCAGTCGGACGGCAGCCTGCCCGTGACCACCTTCCTGACCACGGGCAGCACCACGATCGGCGCGACGATGGACTGACCGGGTCAGCCCGTGCGCACCGGCCCGATCGACTCCAGCGTCGGCACGACCGGCTCGATCGTGCCGTCGGCGGCGAACTCCAGCCGGTCGACGGTGGTCTCCCGGTGCATGCCGTCGCCGCCCGGCCGGCCGGGGCCGTCGAGGGCGAACCGGTGGTAGACGGCGTACCAGTCGTCGGTGCCGGGCACGTTCACCACGGAGTGGTGGCCGGTGGCGAGGATGCCGTACTCCGGACGCTTGGACAGGATCGTCCCCCGCTCGGTCCACGGGCCGAGCGGGGACGGTCCCGTCGCGTAGGCCACGTGGTAGTCCTCGCTGCGGGTGTCGTCCTCGGACCACATGAAGTAGTACGTGCCCCGCCGCTTCACCACGAAGGAACCCTCCCGGAAGTTCGCCGGGGTGATCTCCCGCACCTGTGCCGGGTCGAACGACACCATGTCGTCGGCCAGCGGCACCACGTAGGCATGGCTGTTGCCCCAGTAGAGGTACGACCGGCCGTCGTCGTCCGTGAAGACCGCCGGGTCGATCATCTGGCCGGACCAGGGGCCGTCCTTCGCCACCAGCGGCTTGCCCAGCGCGTCCGCGAAGGGACCGGCGGGCGAGTCCGCCACGGCCACGCCGATCTGCTGCTCGGCGCAGAAGTAGAGGTAGTACCGGCCGTCGCGCTCGGCGATCGCCGGCGCCCAGGCGTAGGCGTCCGCCCAGGTCACGTCCGGCCCCAGGTCCAGGACGACGCCGTGGTCCGTCCAGTGCACCAGGTCCTCGGAGGAGTACGCCGAGAAGCGCGTCCCGCCCCAGCCCTGGAAGCCGTCCGTCGTCGGGTAGATCCAGTACGCGCCGTCCAGGTAGCGCACGTCCGGGTCGGCGGTGAGGCCCGGCAGGAGCGGGCTGCGGGTGTGGACGGCCTCCACGGTCCAGGTGCGGGCCGTGCCGTCGGCGGCGGTCACGGTGTACGTCCGCGGTGTGCGGAAGTCACGCGGTGTGCCCGGCTCCGGGGAGACGGACGCGCCCTCGGCCGCCCACAGCGTCGGCGCGAGGTGCCGCAGGTCGGCGTCGGGCTCCATCGGCAGGACGACCTTGGAGGAGGCCTCGGTGACGATCGCGTACCCCTTCTGGTCCTTCGCGGTCACGTCCATCACGGAGGCGGGCGTGGCCGGGTAGGCGGCCAGCAGCCGGTCGTACTCCTCCCGCGTCACCGGCAGGACCGTGCCGTGCCGGGGGCTCGCCGGGAGCCGGTGGCCGGCGCACGCCGTCCAGCGGCCCGAGCCGAGGTCGGTGGTCTCGAACGGGACGTAGCCGCGGCCGCCGTACTCGTCGATGAACAGGTACCACTTGTCCTCGGTGTTCGACCTGAAGACCGTGGGCCCCTCGCCGCGGCCGACCGTGCCGCTGCCGAGGCGGTCGGCGACGAAGCCGTACGCCGTGTCCGTCAGGCTCGTCGACTTCTCCGCGGTGATGAACTTCGAGCCGGGGGAGCCGGAGGAGGGGTCCCGCTCGTCCTTGGTGTAGCGGTAGTAGGTGCCCTCGTGCGCGATGACCGTGGAGTCGATCACCGAGTGGCCGGGGTCGTGCCAGACCGTCGGCTCGCCGAAGGCGCGGAAGTCCTTCGTCGTCGCGTACAGCATCCGGTTGTACGTCTGGCCGGTGTGCGCCGGGTCGTCGTCGGCGTACAGCTTCGACGCCCAGAAGACGACGTACTCGCCCAGGGTCTCGTCCCAGTGGGCCTCCGGCGCCCAGGTGTTGCCGGCGGTGTCGGGGGAGACCTTCACCAGGCGCTGGTCGGTCCAGTGGACCAGGTCGGTGGAGTCCCACACCATGACCGACTTGCTGCCGTGGCGCTGGACCTCGTCCCAGCTGCCGCTGCTGTCGCGGTACATGCGCAGGTCGGTGGCGATCAGGTGGAAGCTGTCGCCCTCGGGGGAGCGGATCACGAAGGGGTCGCGCAGACCCCGCTCGCCGATGGTGGAGGTCAGGACGGGCCGCCCGCCGTTCAGCTCCCGCCAGTGCAGCGGGTCGTTGCCGCGGCTGAGGGCGTAGCGGATCTGCTCACCGTCGGCGGTGCCCTCGCCGGTGAAGTAGACGAAGAGGTAGCCGGCGTACTGCGGGTGTGTCACGGGGGGTGCTCCGGTGGTCGCGGTGCTGGGAGGGGAGGCCAGGACGCATGACACATCCTGTGTGAGTGTGGTGGATTCTGTTGGATGACGTGCCCTGGGGAGTCTCACCAGCCGTGGTCCGGGGCGTCAACCGGGGGCGCGGGGGCGGGCGGGGAGCGAAAGTTTCGATCTTTTCCGCGCGGACCCGGCAACCTCTCCGGCCGGGGCGGCGACTGGGGTGCGGAGCCGGACCGGGGCGGCCCCTCCGGTCCGGCTCCGCACCCCCCGCCCCTCCAGGAAAGGAACGCCCCGTGCGTTTGAGCACCGGACGCCACCGCAGGACGCGCACCCTCTCGATCGCCGCCGCGGTGGCGCTCGCGGCGGGGGCGGGCGGCGTCCACCTCGGCCTGGCCCAGGGAGGCGCGCGGGCCGTGTCGACGACGGTCACCGTCTCCACCACCGCGCAGCTGGAGTCGGCCGTGAGGAACGCGGTCGCCGGCACGGTCATCGAGGTCCGCGGCGGCACCTACCACCCGACGGCCACCCTGACGTCGACGGCCAGCGGCACCTCCACGCAGCGGATCACCCTCCGGGCCCACGACGGCGAGAAGGTGAGGATCGACGGGTCCGAGCTGCCCGCCGGCTCCTGGCTCGCCGGGATCCACGGCAGCTACTGGACCGTGCAGGACCTGACCTTCCGGAGGGCGCCGGCGCAGGGACTCGTGGTGACCTCCTCGACCGGCGGCGTCTTCGAGGACCTGGTCACCGCCGACAACGGCGGCTCCGGGTTCACCCTGCGCGGCGACGGCACCGTCGGCAACCTCGTGCGGAACCTGGACAGCCACGGCAACCACGACGCCACCGGGCACGGCCGGACCGCGGACGGCATCGCCGTCACGTTCGGCTCGGGAGGCGGCAACCGGATCACCGGCACCCGTCTCCACGACAACGCGGACGACGGGCTCGACCTGTGGCAGTTCTCCACACCGGTGACCGTCGAGCACTCCTGGGCCTTCGGCAACGGCGGGAACCGCCGGGGCGACACCGCGCTCGAGGGCAACGGCAACGGCAACGGCTTCGAGCTGGGCGGCGGGGGCGTCGCGGTCGGACACGTCGTCAACGACAACGCGGCCTGGGACAACGCGCTCGACGGGTTCGCCGAGAACTCCAACACCGGGGCCGTCGCCCTCCACCGCAACACGGCCTACGCCAACGCGCGGGCCGGGTTCTCCTTCGCGACCGGTACGGCCCGCCTGACCCGGAACCTCTCCGTGGGCAACCAGGGCGGCCCGGCGGCACGGGGCTCGTCGACGGTGTCCGCGGCCAACAGCTGGGACAGCGGCGTGAGCACCCCGTCGTTCAGGTCGACGGACGCGACGACGGCGTACGGCCCGCGCGCGTCCGACGGCTCGCTGCCCTCGACGACGTTCCTGACCACCGGCTCGACGGCGATCGGTGCCGCCATGGACTAGGGCGCTTCTGACGGATCTCCGCGGCGTCGCGACGCCCGGCACGCTCCCCCACTGCCTGAACGGCGTGGGCGGTACCCCCACTCACCGCACGGCGCGAAGGGCCAGGTGGCTCCGCCACATGACCCTTCACACCGCACGCCGAGGGCACGCACCGAACGCCGCTCCTTCTCCCACGGAGATCCGTCAGAAGCGCCCTAGTCGTCGTGGACGGCGAAGTCCCCGCCCAGGGAGCGTTCCTCTCCGTCGGCCTCGCCCGCGATCACATAGCTGTCGTCCTTGGCGTCGCGGCCGCCGCGGTCGTGGTCGTACTGCCCGGCGAACACCCACTCGCCCGCGGCGATCGTACGGCCCTCCTTGAGCACCCAGGTGTAGACCAGGAAGCCGTCCTGCTCGGTGACGGTCAGGGTGAAGTCGTCCTCCGGCAGCGAGCGCCAGGCGCCGGTCGAGGAGACCCCGCCGGTCTGAGCGATCCTCAACTGCACGGTGAGCGCGGTGATCTCCTTCTTCGCCCTCACCGTGACGTTGCTCTGCGCCCAGAAGTCGTTGCTGTGGGGGTCGATGGAACCGTCGGACCACAGCGGCCCGTCGTCGTCGTCATCGTTGGGCGGCAGCAGCGTGACGGCGGGCGGTGCCGAGGTCGTCGGCTCCACGGTCCTCGGCGGGGAGGTGCTCGGCTCGGCCGGTTCCTCCTCCGCGCCGCCGGAGCCGGGCGTCGCCGACGGGGAGGCCGGCGGGCGGCTCGTGGCGCTGGGGGACTCCACCGGCGGCGGCGAGACGGCCACCGACTGCGGCCGCGGGGGATCGTCCTTCACCGCGGACGCCACCGCGTAACCGCCGACCGCGAGCATGCCCGCGACCGCGGCCGTCGCGCCGACGATCCGCGCCCAGCCCCACAGGGGCGGCCGGGTCGCCCGGTGGCCGGCGGCCCGGTCCTGCCCCGCCATGCCGCGCTCGATCCGGGCCAGGATGCGCGCGCGGTCGGGCTCGTGCGCCTCGGCCGCCTCGTGCAGCCGGGCGCGCAGCTCGTCGTGCACGTCCTGCCGCATCGTCATCGGTTCCTTCCTCCGGCCTCACCGGTGCGTGCCGCCATCACGGCGTGCACCTTCTGCGGAGCTCCTTGAGCGCCGAGCAGTCTTTGCAACTCGGCCATTCCCTTCGAGGTCTGGCTCTTCACCGTACCCACCGAGACCCCCAGGGCGAGGGCGGTGTCCTTCTCCGAGAGGTCGAAGGCGTGCCGCAGCACCACGCAGGCCCGTTTGCGGAAGGGGAGTCTACGCAGCGCCGACTGCACGTCCACCACGCCCGCGACGTCGGGGTTCTCCGTCTTCTCCTCGCGGTGCGACCAGAAGAGGGAGATCCTGCGGCGTTCGCGGACGGCGCTGCGGATACGGGTGCGGGCCAGGTTGGCGACGACGCCCCGCGCGTAGGCCACCGGATGGTCGGCCGCGCGCACCCGGTCCCAGCGGTGCCACAGCGCCAGCAGCGCGTCCGCCGCCAGATCGTCGGCCGCGTCCGCCTCGCCGGTCAACAGATGAGCGAGACGGGACAGTTCGGCGTAGTGGCGTTCGAAGAAGGCATGGAACTCCACGGAGGCTGCGTCGTCGACGACTGTGCCCACGGGTGACCTCTTCTCGGTGACTACCGGCACCCGGCGGGGCGCCTGCCGTGCGTGTCATGTAAATGACATGAAGATGTCCCGAGAGGGTGCCGGGACGAGAGCCGGAAGCGTAGCAGCGATCTCTGTCGGTTCTTGATCGGGGGTTCGAACGCCGTATGACGGTCCGAACGTTGTCCCACCCCGATTCCGTAACACGGCGAAAACCCGAAGCGGGTTCGACGCGGGAACAATCCAGCCAGCATCCGCACACTGATCCACCAGGACACGAGGAGGGCCCGTCATGTCAGACGTGCAGAAGGCGGCCGACCGGTCGACTGTCCCGCCCCCGGCGGTGAACGGCGTCGACCGGTTCTTCAGAATCTCCGCACGGGGATCGACGTTCGGCCGGGAGATACGCGGCGGCTTCGCCACGTTCTTCACGATGGCCTACATCCTTGTCCTGAATCCCCTCGTCCTGGGAAGCGCGAAGGACAAGTTCGGGCACTCCCTCGACGTCGTCCAACTCACCACCGCCACCGCCCTGGTGGCCGCCGTGATGACGATCGTCATGGGGGTCGGCGGCAATCTGCCGCTCGCGCTCGCCGCCGGCCTCGGCCTGAACGCGGTGGTCGCCTTCCAGATCGCCCCGCTGATGAGCTGGGACGACGCGATGGGCCTGATCGTGCTGGAAGGCCTGCTGATCTGCGTCCTGGTGGTGACCGGTCTGCGCGAGGCGGTCATGCACGCCGTCCCGCAGCCGCTGAAGCACGCGATCAGCGTCGGCATCGGCCTGTTCATCGCCTTCATCGGCTTCGTCGACGCCGGCTTCGTCAGCCGCGTCCCGGACGCCGCGAACACCACGGTCCCCGTCCAGCTCGGCGGCGGCACCCTCTCCGGCTGGCCGGTCCTGGTCTTCTGCCTCGGCGTGCTGCTGACCGTCGCGCTGCTCGCCCGCAGGGTCAAGGGCGCCATCCTGATCGGCATCGTGACCATGACGGTGCTCGCGATCGTCATCGACTCGATCGCCGACGTCGAGTCCTGGGGCCTGACCACCCCGTCCTGGCCCGACGAGGTCGTCTCCACCCCCGACTTCGGGCTGATCGGTCACTTCAGCCTGTTCGGCGCGTTCGGCGAGACCACCGCCGTCACCGTCGTCCTGCTGGTGTTCACCCTGCTCCTGTCGGACTTCTTCGACACCATGGGCACGGTCGTCGGCATCAGCGCCGAGGCGAACCTGCTCGACGAGGACGGCAAGGTGCCCCACCTCGGCCGAGTGCTGCTCATCGACGGCGCGGCGGCGGTCGCGGGCGGCGCGGCCTCGTCCTCCTCCGCGACCTCCTACATCGAGTCCGCCGCCGGCGTCGGCGAGGGCTCCCGCACCGGCTTCTCCAACCTGGTCACCGGCGGCCTCTTCGCCCTCGCCCTGTTCCTCACCCCGCTGCTCACCGTCGTCCCGCTCCAGGCGGCCGCGCCCGCGCTGGTCGCGGTCGGCTTCCTGATGATGAGCCAGGTCAAGAACATCGACTGGGACCGGTACGAGATCGCCGTCCCCGCGTTCCTGACGATCGCCGTGATGCCGTTCACCTACTCCATCACCAACGGCATCGGCGCGGGCTTCCTCGCCCACGTGGTGCTCAAGACGGTGCTGGGCCGGGCGAAGGAGGTCCACTGGCTGCTGTGGGGGGCCTCGGCCCTGTTCGTCGTGTACTTCGCGATCGACCCCGTCGAGCAACTGCTCGGCGTCGGGCGGTGACTCAGGCGACGGGCGCGCCCTGAGGGGCGCGGGGGAACTGCGCGACCGGCCGCGGCGGACCGCACGCCGGTCGCGCAGCCCCCGCCTCAACCGCTCAGCGCCGCCTGCATCATGGCCTTGGCGACCGGCGCGGCCAGTCCGTTGCCGCTGACCTCCGACCGCGCCGCGTCCGACTGCTCCACGACCACCGCCACGGCGACCTGCTCGCCGTCGGCCTCGCCGTACGACGTGAACCAGGCGTACGGCGTCTTGCTGTTGTTCTCGCCGTGCTGGGCGGTGCCGGTCTTGCCGCCGACGGTGACCCCGTCGATCAGCGCGTTCGTGCCCGTGCCCTTCTCGACGACCGTCTGCATCGCCGACCGCAGCTGCTCGGCCGTGCCGGAGCTGACGATCCGCGTGGTCGAGGCCTCGTCGTCGTAGTTCTCCAGCACATCGCCGCCGCCGTCGGTGATCTGCGCGACCATATGCGGCGAGACCAGCTCCCCGCCGTTGGAGATGGCGGCGGACACCATGGCCATCTGGAGCGGGGTCGCCGTCACGTCGTACTGGCCGATACCGGTCAGGGCGGTCGACGACTCGTCCATGCCGGACGGGTACACGCTCGGGTACGCCCGCACCGGCACGTCCTGCGTCTCGTCGTTGAAGCCGAACTTCTCGGCCATCGCCTTCACCGTGTCCTGTCCGAGCTGGACCGCCAGGTGCGCGAAGACGTTGTTGCACGAGTACTGGAGGGCGACCCGGATGGAGGCGTCCTCGCAGGGCGCGGACGTGTTCTCGTTCTTCAGGACCGTCGTCGTGCCCGGCAGCGTGTAGGGGTCCGGGCTGTCCGTCTTCTCGTCCACCGACGCGTACAGCCCGTCCTCCAGCGCGGCCGCCGCGACCACCAGCTTGAACGTCGAGCCCGGCGGCAGCGGCTGCCGCAGCGCGCGGTTGGTGAGCGGCTTGTCCTCGTCCGCGGTGAGCTTCTTCCAGGCCGTGCCGGCGGAGTCGGCGTCGGTGAGGGACGACGGGTCGTACGACGGCGTCGACACGACCGCGAGGATCCTGCCGGTCGACGGGTCGATCGCGACCGCCGCGCCCTTGGTGTCACCGAGCGCGTCGTAGGCCGCCTTCTGCACGTCCGGGTCGATCGTGGTGATCACGTTGCCCGGGTCGGCCCGCCGGCCGGTGACCGTGTCCATCGCGGTCGTCAGCCGGCTGTCCGTTCCGTTGAGCAGGTCGGCGTAGATGCCCTCCAGCTGCGTCGGGGCGTAGCTCTGCGAGGCGTAACCGGTGACCGCCGCGTACAGCTCGCCGTCCGTGTACGTGCGTCTGTACTCCAGGTCGCTGCCGGCCGTGGCCGCCGAGCCGGTGACCGCCTTGCCGGCCACGATGATGTTCCCGAGCGGCTCCGCGTACGTCTTGATCGCGCCCCGCCGGTTGTCGTTGTCGTCCGCGAGCGCCTGGCCCTCGTAGAACTGCACCCAGGTCGCCCGGATCAGCAGGGCGAACACCAGCAGCAGCGCGAAGACCGAGGCGCGCCTGATCGTTTTGTTCATGGCGTCCGGAAGACGAACGGGCGGAGGGGAAACGTTCCCATCCGCCCGGTTTTCTCATCGTCCGTTCATCTGGCGCCCGTCGGGGCCGGGGCAGCGGACCGGCCTCACTCCAGCAGCAGCACGACCTCGTCGATCTCCGCACCCCGCGCGGGCGCGTACCCCCTGGCCCGCGTCGTCGCCCGGAACCCGCACTTCTCCAGCACGCGCAGCGAGCCGGCGTTGTCCGCCGCCGCCCGCGCGTACAGCGGCCGCTCCGTCACCTCGGCCAGCAGCCCGCGCAGCGCGGCCGTCGCCACGCCCCGCCCCCAGTAGGCGCGGTCCACCCAGTACGTCACCTCGCGCTCGCCGGGCTCCCCGTACACCGCCGCGTTCCCGATCACGTCCCCGTCGGCCAGGACCGTGCGGACCAGAGCGGTCGACCGGAGGCGTTCCCAGCGCGCCTCGAAGGCGGCCCGGTCGGCCGGGTCCTTTGGGGTGAACGCGGCCATGCGCAGCGCCTCGGGATCGTTGAGCTGCCGGAAGAAGACCGGCAGGTCGCTGTCGTGGACCTCGCGGAGCACCACCCGCACCGTTCAGAGCCTCCGGGTCGCCAGGGTCAGCCGGTCGCGCGCGTCGAACAGCGCGTCCTTCACCAGCTGCTCGTGCGCGGGGGTCAGCCGGGCCACCGGCACCGAGCAGCTGATCGCGTCCCGCGCCGGGGTACGGTACGGGATCGCCACGCCGAAGCAGCGCAGGCCCAGCGTGTTCTCCTCGCGGTCCACGGCGAAGCCCTGCTCGCGGATCTGGTGCAGCTCCTCGATGAGCTTCTCCCGGTCCGTGATGGTGTGCTCGGTGAGCGCCGGGAGCGTCTCGGGGAGGATCTTGCGGACCTGCTCGTCGGTGTGCGTGCTCAGCAGCGCCTTGCCGAGGGAGGTCGAGTGGGCCGGGAGGCGGCGGCCGACCCGGGTGAAGGGCCGCAGGTAGTGCTGGGACTGGCGGGTGGCGAGGTAGACGACGTTGGTGCCGTCCAGGCGGGCCAGGTGGATGGTCTCGGTGGTGTCGTCCGAGAGCCGGTCCAGCGTCGGCCGGGCGGCCGCGACCACCTCGTCGCCGTCGATGTAGGAGGTGCCCACCAGCAGGGCCCGCACGCCGATGCCGTAGCGCGTGCCCGTGGCGTCGGTCTCCACCCAGCCCAGCTCCACGAGTGTGCGCAGCAACATGTACAGGCTCGACTTGGGGTAGCCGACGGCCTCCTGGACCGCCGCGAGGGAGTGCATGCCGGGGCGACCGGCGAAGTATTCCAGCAGTTCAACCGTCCGTACCGCGGACTTGACCTGCGCCCCGCCCCCCGTCTCGCCAGCCGACATCGCCCTTGACCCCTTCCATCGACGGAAATAGTCTCCAACAGCATATTCATCATCAGAGACGGCGTTCAGTATATCGAACGCCTATGAGACAGAGCGCGTGGAGGACCCGCGGTGGCAGCAGCACCAGTCTGGAGTGTCGACCCCCGAACCGGGAAGCAGCGGGAACAGGTCGCGGTGGAGGCGACGGCCCAGGAGGTGGACGCCGTAGTCCGCGCCGCCCACGCCACCCGCGAGGCGCTCGCCGACCGCACGGTCCGCGCGGCCTTCCTGCGCACCGCCGCCGACCGGCTCGAGGCGGCCAAGGACCACCTGGTCGAGGTGGCCGACGCCGAGACCGCGCTCGGCCCGGTCCGCCTCGGCGGCGAACTCGCCCGCACCTGCTACCAGCTGCGCGCGTTCGCCGGCATCGTCGACGAGGGCGCCTTCCTCGACGTCGTCATCAACCACCCCGACGACACGGCCACCCCGCCCGTCCCGGACCTGCGCCGCTACAAGGTGTCCCTGGGCGTCGTCGCCGTCTACTCGGCCTCCAACTTCCCCTTCGCCTTCTCCGTCGCCGGCGGCGACACCGCGAGCGCGCTGGCCGCGGGCTGCCCGGTCGTCGTCAAGTCCCACCCCGACCACCCGGCCCTGTCCGAGCTGGTCGCCCAGGTGCTGCGGGACGCCGCCGCCGAACACGGCGTCGACCCGGCCGTCGTCGGTCTCGTGCACGGCTTCGAGGCGGGCGTCGAGCTCATCCGCCACCCGCTGGTCGCCGCCGCCGGCTTCACCGGCTCCATCCGGGGCGGCCGCGCGCTGTTCGACGCGGCGGCGGCGCGGCCGGTGCCGATCCCGTTCCACGGTGAGCTGGGCTCCCTGAACCCCGTCGTCGTGACCGAGGCGGCCGCCGCCGAGCGCGCCGAGGCGATCGGCACCGGCCTCGCCGGGTCGATGACGCTGGGCGTCGGACAGTTCTGCGTGAAGCCGGGCCTCGTGCTGGTGCCGTCCGGCGCCGCCGGCGACGGGCTGGTCAAGTCGCTGACGGACGCGGTCGGCGACACGGACGCCGGCGTGCTGCTCGACCACCGGATGCGGGACAATTTCATCGCGGGGGTCGCCGAGCGCACCGAGCTGCCCGACGTCGAGTCCCCGGTGACGCCGGGCGCCGGCGGCGAGCACACCGTCAGCCCCGGGTTCCTGACCGTCCCCGCGGCCCGGCTGGCCGAGGAGGGCGAGTACGACCTGCTCCTGGAGGAGTGCTTCGGGCCGGTCACCGTCGTGGCCCGCTACGACTCCGACGGCGAGGTCAAGGCGGTCCTGTCGCGGCTGCCGGGCAACCTCACGGCGACGGTCCAGCTCTCCGAGGGCGAGGCGGCGGGCGAGGGCCGCGGCTCCGAGATCCTCGCCGACCTCACCCCGCTCGCGGGGCGCGTCCTGGTCAACGGCTGGCCGACGGGCGTCGCCGTCGCCCCGGCCCAGCACCACGGGGGGCCGTACCCGGCCACGACGTCCACGTCGACCTCCGTGGGCGGCACGGCCATCGAGCGGTGGCTGCGGCCGGTCGTCTACCAGAACGCCCCCGAAGCGCTGCTGCCGCCCGAGCTGCGCGACGACAACCCGCTCGGTCTGCCCCGGCGCTTCAACAACCACCTCGAGCGCTGAGACACCCGTTGCCACGCGGAGAGAGGGAACCGGGACACTCCGATGATGGACGTCGAACTCCCCGAACTGCCCTTCCCCCTCCGCACCTACGGTCCTGACGGGCACTGGTCCTACGAGGACGGAGTCCTCACCGGATGGGCCGGTCCCCGGCAGGACCGGTTCGTGCCGCCCACCGGGGAGGCGCTGGACCCCGCCACCGACGCGCCCCGGCTGCTCGGGGCGCCCGAAGGGGACTTCCAGCTCGTCGCACGGGTCACCGTCGGGTTCAACGGGGCCTTCGACGCGGGCGTGCTCTACGTCCACGTCGGCGAGCGGGCCTGGGCCAAGCTCTGCCTGGAGTACTCCCCGGACGTGCCCACCGTCTGCACGGTGGTCACCCGGGGGCACTCCGACGACGCCAACTCCTTCACGGTGGACGGCAGCACGGTCTGGCTGCGGATCAGCCGGACCGGGCGGGCCCTCGCCTTCCACGCCTCCCGGGACGGCGAACGCTGGACCTTCGTCCGGCTGTTCACCCTGGGCGACGAGAAGGAGACGGGCGCGGCCCTGGTCGGCTTCATGACGCAGTCACCGATGGGCCAGGGCTGCGTGGTCACCTACGACCGCCTGGAGTACCGGCCGACATGGCCGGACGACCTGCGCGACGGGAGCTGAGCGCGGCGGTCGCCGCGGGCAGGGCCGCCCATGCGGAAGATGGGGTGACCGCGTGCACGAACGGTCTCATCGATCTCCCAAGAACCAACTGGGTGGCGTGATCGGCGTGCAGCTTCGGTACAGCTTCCGCTCGTACCCGGCCGCCGGTCAGCGCACAGCGCTGGCGAGGGCATTCGGGTGTGGATCCCACCCGAAGTCCTCACCCATCCGGTGGGAGCAGGCGGGAATCCCCGGCCTTCGGGCCAGGGAGGATGCCAAGTGGGCAAGGCCCGCTTCTTCGCACGTCGACGCGGGCGACGCCGGGGCCTGTGGTCCGGACGGGTGTGCGGTGCCGCGGCCCTGAGGCGGGACGGCGCAGGTGGCGCGCGTCTCATAAGCGTTCCTTGGGGGCACAGCGTAGGAATACGCGATGGACTGCGACTTCCGCGGGCCGCAGAGTGGAGCCATGGAGACCACGGAGAGCACCGGGAGCGAGACCGGCGGGACCACCGGGAGCGCGCGCACGACCACCGCGAGCACGACCATCGGGAGCGCGAGCACGGAGACCGCGCGGCGCCCGCGGGCCGGGCGGAGCAGCCCGAGTCCGCAGACCTTCGACACCCTCGTCCGCGCCGAGTTCGCCCCGAAGGGCACCTACCTCAACACCGCGAGCAACGCCCTGCTCCCGGCCCGTACGGTCACCGCCCTGCACGAGGCGGCGGTGCTGCGGGCCGAGGGCAGGCCGCTGACCCCGCTGTACGAGGACGTGGAGGCCTGCCGGGCCGCGTTCGCCCGGCTCGCCGGCGTCCCCGCGACCCGGGTGGCGGTCGGCTCCTCGGTCGCCGCGCACACCGGGATCATCGCCGCCTCGCTGCCCGCGGGCGCCGAGGTGCTCACCGCCGAGGACGACTTCACCTCGGTGCTGAACCCGTTCCACGTCCGCGGCGACCTCAAGGTCCGTACCGTGCCGCTGGAGCGGATCGCGGAGTCCGTCCGGCCCGGCACCGCGCTCGTCGCGGTCAGCGCCGCCCAGTCCGCGGACGGCCGGATCACCGACCTGTCCGCCCTGCGGGAAGCGGCCCGGACACACGGCGCACGCACCTACGTCGACCACTCCCAGTCCGCGGGCTGGCTGCCGATGCACCCCCACGTCGCCGCCGACGACTTCACCGCGGCCGTCTCCTTCAAGTGGCTGCTCGGCCCGCACGGCGCGGCCTTCCTCGTGGTCCCGGAGGACCTCGGCGGGCTGACGCCGCTGCTCGCGGGCTGGGTCGCGGGCGAGGCGCCGTGGGACAGCTGCTACGGCCCCGTGGCCGAACTCGCCCACTCCGCACGGCGCTTCGACCTCAGCCACGCCCTGTTCACGTTCGCGGGACTGCGCCGCTCCCTGGACCTAGTGGAGGAACTCGGCGTGGCCGCCGTCCACGCCCACGACGTGGCCCTCGCCGACCGGTTCCGGGCCGGGCTCGCGGACCTCGGCCACGAGCCCGTGCCCGCCCCCGGCTCGGCGATCGTCTCGGTGCCCGGACTCGGCGTCCGGCAGCGGGAGCTGAGCGGCGCGGGCATCGAGGTCTCCGACCGCGCGGGCAACCTGCGCGCGTCCTTCCACCTGTACAACACGGCCCGGGACGTGGACCGCCTGCTCGACGCGCTGTCGGGCTGAGCCCGCGGCGCGCCGGGCGGGCGGCCCCCGGCTCACCTCACCGGACGGGGGTGAAGTCCCGCGCCCCGATGAACTCGGGCCGCCGCACCGGCGCCGCGAACGGCTCCATCGCCGCGTTCTCGACGCTGTTGAACACGATGAAGACGTTGCTGCGCGGGAACGGCGTGATGTTGTCGCCGGACCCGTGCATGCAGTTGCAGTCGAACCAGGTCGCCGAACCGGCCCGGCCCGTGAACAGCCTGATGCCGTACTCGGAGGCCATCGTGGTGAGCGCCTCGTCGGAGGGCGTGCCCGCGTCCTGCATCTGGAGCGACTTCTTGTAGTTGTCCTTCGGCGTGGCGCCGGCGCAGCCGAGGAACGTCTTGTGCGAGCCCGGCATGATCATGAGCCCGCCGTTGGTGTCGTGGTTCTCGGTCAGCGCGATCGAGACGGACACCGTCCGCATCCGGGGCAGACCGTCCTCGGCGTGCCACGTCTCGAAGTCGGAGTGCCAGTAGAAGCCGGAGGCGCCGAAGCCCGGCTTGACGTTGATCCGCGACTGGTGGACGTACACGTCGGAGCCGAGGATCTGCCGGGCCCGGCCGACGACCCGCTCGTCGCGCACGAGGCGGGCGAAGACCTCGCTGATCCGGTGCACCTCGAAGACGGACCGGATCTCCTGGGACGCCGGCTCGACGATCGACCGGTCGTCGGCCCGGATCGCCGGGTCGGCCACCAGGCGGTCCAGCTCCCGCCGGTAGACGGCGACCTCGTCGTCCGTGAGGAGCTCGTCGACGGTGGCGAAGCCGTCCCGCTCGAAGGAGTGGAGGTCGAGCGGCTCGAACGGGCCGGGTGCGTCGGGCGCGCCCCAGACGACCGGGTCCTGGCGGGGGACGGTCACCTCGGTGGCGCCGCGGCTGGGGTAGAGGTCGGGGAAGCCGGTCGCGGCGGGGGCGGCGGTCGCGGGGGTCAGGTGAGTGGTCATGGGTGTCTCACACCTCCTCGGGCTCGGGTTCGGTGAGCAGCGGATAGACGCCGTTCTCGTCGTGGTCCTCCCGTCCGGTCACGGGCGGGTTGAACACGCAGATGCAGCGGAAGTCCTCCTTGACGCGCAGCGTGTGCCGCTCGTGCCCGTCGAGGAGGTACAGGGTGCCGGGCGTGATGGTGTGGGTGAGCCCGGTCTCGTGGTCGGTCAGTTCGGCCTCGCCCTCGACGCAGACGACGGCCTCGATGTGGTTCGCGTACCACATGGACGTCTCGGTGCCCGCGTAGAGGACCGTCTCGTGGAGGGAGAAGCCGACCCTCTCCCTGGCCAGGACGATGCGCTTGCTCTCCCATGTCCCGGAGGCCGACTTCACATGCCGGTCGGTGCCTTCGATGTCCTTGAACGAGCGGACGATCACGGTGGGTATTTCCTTCCTGACCAGGGATTTCAGACGGTTTCCCGGACGGCGCGGGCGAGGATGCCCAGGCCCTCGTCCAGCTCCTCCGGGGTGATGGTGAGGGCGGGCAGCAGCTTGACGACCTCGCTCTCGGGTCCGGACGTCTCGATCAGCAGCCCGAGCTCGAAGGCGCGCCGCGCCACCCGCTCGGCGCGCGCCTTGTCGTGGAACTCCAGGCCCCAGACCAGTCCGCGGCCCCGGTACTCCTTGACGTCGGCGAGGTTCTCCTCGGTGAGGGAGATCAGCGCCCGCTCGACCTGCTCGCCGCGGGTACGGGTCTGCTTCTCCATGGCGGAGCCGTCGGACCAGTACGTCTCCAGGGCGGCGGTGGCGGTGACGAACGCGGGGTTGTTGCCGCGGAAGGTGCCGTTGTGCTCGCCCGGCTCCCACACGTCCAGCTCGGGCTTGAACAGGCACAGCGACATGGGCAGCCCGTAGCCGCTGATGGACTTGGACACGGTGACGACGTCCGGGACGACACCGGCCTCCTCGAAGGAGAAGAAGGCCCCGGTGCGGCCGCAGCCCATCTGGATGTCGTCGACGATCAGCAGCATGTCCTGCCGCTCGCACAGCTCCGCCAGCGCCCGCAGCCACTCGGGACGGGCGACGTTGATGCCGCCCTCGCCCTGCACGGTCTCGACGATCACGGCGGCGGGCTTGTTCAGCCCGGACCCCTGGTCCTCCAGCAGCCGCTCGAACCAGAGGAAGTCGGGGACGGTGCCGTCGAAGTAGTTGTCGAACGGCATCGGCGTGCCGTGCACGAGCGGGACGCCCGCGCCCGCCCGCTTGAACGCGTTCCCGGTGACGGCGAGCGAACCCAGCGACATCCCGTGGAAGGCGTTGGTGAACGACACGATCGCCTCGCGCTCCTTCACCTTGCGCGCCAGCTTCAGCGCGGACTCCACGGCGTTGGTGCCGGTCGGACCCGGGAACATGACCTTGTACGGCAGGTCGCGCGGCCGCAGCACCAGGTCCTGGAAGGTCTGGAGGAAGGACCGCTTGGCGACGGTGGACATGTCGAGCCCGTGGGTGACGCCGTCGCGCAGCAGATAGTCGATCAACGCCCGTTTGAGGACGGGGTTGTTGTGGCCGTAGTTGAGGGATCCGGCACCGGCGAAGAAGTCGAGGTACTGGTGGCCGTCCTCGTCCCGCATACGGCTGCCCCGGGCGCGGTCGAAGACGACCGGCCAGCCGCGGCAGTAGCTGCGCACCTCGGACTCGAGGGTCTCGAAGACGCTGAGGTCGGGCTGGGTGATGGTCACGGCGGAACGCTCCTCGGTGTGACGGTGTGGGGGGTGAGCTCAGGCGGAGGTCAACGGGCCGATGCGGTAGAGGACTTCCGGGTCGTGCGGGCCGTCCGGGAACAGGCCGGCGCCGAACAGCGGCTCGCGGGTGACGTCCGCCCCGTGCCGGGCCGCGTAGGAGGTGAACAGCCGCTCGGAGGCGGTGTTGCCCGGGGTGATGGTGGTCTCGACGGTGGTGACGGGGTGCTCGGCGGTGATCCGTGCGGTCAGTCCGTCGAGCAGGGCGGCCGCGAGTCCGCGGCCGCGGTACGCGGCGTCGACCGCCACCTGCCAGACCAGCAGGGTGTGCGGGGCCTCGGGCCGGACGTATCCGGTGACGAACCCGACGGGCCGCCCGTCCTCCGCCCGCGCCACCGCCGAGGTGGCGGCGAAGTCACGGCACCACAGCAGATAGCTGTAGGAGGAGTTCAGGTCGAGCTTTCCGGATTCCTTGGCAATGCGCCAGAGCGCGGCCCCGTCGGCCACCGACGGGCGGTCGATCAGCAGGTCTGCTTGTGTGGCAGTCATGCGGATGGAACTTACCGAGGCGAATTAGAAAATGCATGGAGAGGGGGCGCTGGTTGTGTGATGCCCCTGTGATCGTCGAGGGGTATGTACGGTTTTGCACCGCGCAAAATGGTGCATAAAGGTAGCGCTGTGCGATGCGTCACGCGCTCGCAATCCCACCGAAAATCTCTCGCGTTTAGCTACTGTGATTCCGGGCAGAAGAACCCGGGAAAGCCGTCGGCAAGTAATTGGGTTGGGGTGGATTGCGGAATTGCCGTGAATTCGGAATCCGGTGGACCGTCTTTCGGTGGGCCGTCATCCGGGGGGCTGTCATTCGGTGGCCGTCCGCATGCGGGAGCTCGTCCGGCCGTTTCCGGGTACGCGAACGGCGCCGGGTCGCCCCGGCGCCGTCGACGCAGAACCCGCGGGACGTCCTACTGCCAGGCCGCGTCCGCCGCCCGCAGCGCGCCCTGGAGGTCCACGTCGCGTCCCTCGTCGGCGAGGGCCCCGGCCAGGGCCGTCAGGGAGCCGCGGACCGCGCCCGGCGTGGCGTCGGCGCCGTAGTGGTTGACACGGATCATCTCCTCGGCCAGCGCGCCCCCGCCCGCCGCGAGCGCGAGCGCCGGGTCGCTCGCCAGGGCCCGGGCCACCAGCTTCACGGCGGAGACACCCGACGGGGAACGCAGGGTCGTGGCGACCGGCGCCGCGTGCGCCGCCTCGTGCACGTACGGCTCCAGGCCGCCGCCCAGGGCCGCCGCGCCCGCGCGGGTCGCCGCGGCGGCGGACGCGTGCCGGGCCATCACCCGCGCCGGCCCCTCCGCCTCGATCCGTTCCACGCACGCCTCCAGCGCCAGCATCTCCAGCTGCGCCGGCGCGTGCAGCAGCGCCTTGCGGCCGCCGTCGACCCAGCGCTCCTTCCAGTCGAGGAGGGAGAGGTACGAGCGGCGCGGCGCCCGCGGGTTCGCGGCCATCCGCGCCCACGCCCGCTCGCTCACCGACACCGCCGACACGCCCGCCGGGCCGCCCATCGCCTTCTGTGCGCCGATCACGCACAGGTCCACGCCCCACGCGTCCGGCAGCACCGGCTCCGCCCCCACGGAGGCGACCGCGTCCAGGTAGAACAGCGCGCCGTGCTCCTTCACCACCTCGCCGATCTCCGCGACCGGGTTGGTGTTGCCGGTGGCCGCCTCCGCGTGCACCAGGGACACGAAGTCGATCTCCGGGTGCTCGGCGAAGGCCCGGCGGATCTGCTCGGCGCCGACCGCCGTGTGGAACGGCACCGCCAGGTCGACCACCGTGGCGCCGCAGTCCCGCAGCCAGTCGCCGAAGGTCTGCCCGTACGGGCCGGTGATGACGTTCAGGGCGGTCGTGCCGGGCCCGGCCGTCGCCCGGATCGCCCCCTCCAGCGGCAGCAGCGCCTCGCCCTGCATGATCACGACGTTCTGCTCGGTGCTCAGCAGGCGCGCCACGCGGTCCTCGATCGACGCGAAGCGGCCGGCGCTCAGCGGGGCCAGGTCCAGGAACGGGTGTGTCACGGCGGTGCTCTCTTCACTCACGGGGTGGACGTGACGAGGGTAACCGGCACGTCCCGCAGCGGCCCGGCCCGCCCGAGAGGGCCGGCACCGGCCCGCTGCTCCCTCCCCGGGGAACGTCCGGCCCGGCGGGGGCGACGGCGCCCGGCCGGTGCCTGACTAAGGTGCCGTACATGAGCGATGAGCCGGTGCTGCACGTGACGGGCCGGGTCCTGGCCGGACCCGACGACGTCCGCGACGAACTGTGGATCGTCGGCGGACGGATCTCCTACGACCGCCCCGCCGGCGCCCGGGACGTCCGCACGGTGACGGGCTGGGCCCTGCCCGGCCTGGTCGACGCCCACTGCCACGTCGGCCTCGGCGCGCACGGGCCCGTCGACCGGGACGTGGCGGAACGGCAGGCGCTGACCGACCGGGACGCCGGGACGCTCCTCATCCGCGACGCGGGATCCCCCTCCGACACCCGCTGGACCGACGACCGCGAGGACCTCCCGAAGATCATCCGGGCGGGCCGGCACATCGCCCGCACCCGCCGCTACATCCGCGGCTACGCCTGGGAGGTCGAGCCGGAGGACCTGGTGGCGTACGTCGCCCGGGAAGCCCGGCGGGGCGACGGCTGGGTGAAACTCGTCGGCGACTGGATCGACCGCGACGCGGGCGACCTGGCCGCCTGCTGGCCGCGCGGAGCCGTCGAGGCGGCGATCGCCGAGGCCCACCGGCTGGGCGCGCGCGTCACCGCCCACTGCTTCGCGGAGGACAGTCTGCGGGACCTGGTCGAGGCGGGCATCGACTGCGTCGAACACGCGACGGGGCTGACGGACGACCTCGTCCCGCTCTTCGCCTCGCACGGCGTGGCGATCGTCCCGACCCTGGTCAACATCGCCACCTTCCCCAAGCTCGCCGCCGGCGGCGAGACGAAGTACCCCCGCTGGTCGGCCCACATGCGCCGCCTCCACGAGCGCCGCTACGACACCGTCCGCAACGCCCACGACGCCGGCATCCCGGTCTTCGTCGGCACCGACGCGGGCGGCACCCTGCCCCACGGCCTGGTGGCGGAGGAGGTCGCGGAGCTGGTGGCGGCCGGTATCCCGCCGGTCGAGGCCCTCGCCGCGGCCACCTGGGCCGCCCGCGCGTGGCTCGGCCGCCCCGGCCTGGACGAGGGCGCGGCGGCGGACCTGGTGGTGTACGAACGGGACCCCCGCACCGACGTACGCGTGCTGGGAGCCCCGCTGCGGGTGGTGCTGAACGGGCGGGTCGTGGGCTGAGGAGGCTGAGCGGGCGGCGCGTGCGGGCTGGGGGAGCGTGTACCGGGGCCCTCCTCGCCCCTCCCCGCCTCACGGCGACACGGTGGCCAACGCCCGTTCCAGCGCCCGCAGGAACCCGTTCACCGTCGCCCGGTCCCGCACCGCGAGCCGCAGCCACTCCTCCCCGAGCCCGGGGAAGGTGTCCCCACGCCGCACGGCATAGCCCAGGCCGCGCAGACGCTGCCGTACCGCCGCCGCGTGCTCCAGCCGCACCAGCACGAACGGGCCCTCCGCCGGGCCCGCCACCCGCACCCCGTGCCCGGCGAACTCCTCCAGCCCGGCGACGAGGTGGGCCCGGTCCGCGGCGACGCGACGGGCCGCGTGGGCGGCCTCGGCCAGCGCCCGCGGCGACACACACGCCTCAGCCGCCGCCAGCGCCGGCGTCGACACCGGCCACAGCGGCTGCGCCCGCTCCAGTTCGGCGATCGTGTCCGGCGCAGCGAGGACGTAGCCGATGCGCAGCCCGGCCAGCCCCCATGTCTTCGTCAGACTGCGCAGCACCACCAGACCGGGCACGTCCGTCCGCCCGGCCAGCGCCTCCCGCTCGCCCGGCACCGCGTCCATGAACGCCTCGTCGACCACCAGCGTCCGCCCCGGCCGGGCCAGCCCGGCGAGCACGGACGCGGGGTGCAGCACCGACGTCGGGTTCGTCGGGTTGCCGACGACCACCAGGTCGGCGTCCTCGGGGACGGCCGCGGCGTCCAGCCGGAAGCCGTCCTCCTCCCGCAGCAGCACCCGCTCCACCACGTGCCCGGCGTCCCGCAGCGCCGCCTCCGGCTCCGTGAACTGCGGATGCACCACCACCGCCCGACGGATCTTCGAAGCGCGCGCCACCAGCACGAACGCCTCCGCGGCGCCCGCCGTCAGCAGCACCCGCCCCACCGGCAGCCCGTGCCGCGCCGCCACCGCGGCCCGCGCCGCCCGCCCGTCCGGATAGGCCGCGAGCCCGGCCAGGGACGCGGCGACGTGCTCCCGCAGCCAGGCCGGGGGCGTGTCCGCGCGGACGTTGACCGCGAGGTCGACCAGCGCGGAGCCGTCGTCGCGGACCTCCGCGTCACCGTGGTGGCGCAGGTCGTGCCCGTCAGTGCGCATGGGAGTGCGTGTGCCCTCCGTGAGGGTGGTGCCCGTGCCCGTGGCCGTGCCCGTGGTGGTGGCCGTCGTCGTCCGGGTGGAAGTGCGGCTGCTGCGGCATCCCCACCTTGTCCTCGAAGCCCGGCAGCGCGATGCGGTACACGCACGAGTCGCAGTTCATCCGCAGATCGCCCTCGACGGCCTCCGCGTACCGCTCCATCACCAGGTCCAGCAGCTCCGGCTCGGGCCCGATGACGTCCGCCGACCGCACCTCGACCTCCGGGTGCGCGGCCGCCCAGCCCTCGGTCTGCTGCCGCACCCGGTCCGGCAGGATCCCGGTGAACAGAAAGTAGGGGAGCACGACGATCCGCCGCGCGCCCAGCATCACGCACCGGTCCAGGCCGTTCGGCACGTCCGGCGCGGCCAGCGACACGAACGCCGTCTCCACGCCCGCGTACCCGCGCCCCTCCCACAGCAGCCGCGCCGCCTTGTGCACCTCGGCGTTGGCGTCCGGGTCGGTCGACCCGCGCCCCACCAGCAGCACGGTCACGTCCGCCCGGTCCCCGGGTGTGCGCCCGGACGTGCCGAGCGCCTCGTCCAGGCGCCGCTCCAGCACGTTCAGCAGCGCCGGGTGCGGTCCCAGCGGACGCCCGTAGGCGTACGAGATCCCCGGGTGCCGCTCCTTCTCACGGGCGAGCGCCGCCGGGATGTCGCCCTTGGCGTGCCCGGCGGACACCAGCATCAGCGGGACCGCGGCGAAACGCCGTACCCCCCGCTCCACGAGCTCGGCGACGGCCTCGCCCAGCGGCGGCGGGGACAGCTCGATGAAGCCGCCCGCGACGGGCAGCTCGGGGTGGCGGCGCCCCAGCTCCCGCACGAAGGCGCGGAACGCCTCGGCTCCGGCATCGTCCCGGGTGCCATGGCCGGCGATGAGCAGGGCGGGCGGCGGGGTGGTCACTGTTTCTCCTCGGAGTGGGAAGCGGAGGGGGAAGCCGGGCGGGGAGCCGGGTGGGAAGCGGAGGGGGAAGCCGGGTGGGAAGCGGAGGGGGAAGCCGGGCGGGGAGCCGGGTGGGGAGCGGGGTGGTACAGCAGGGCGTTGAGCGCGGCGGCGGCGACCGCCGACCCGCCCTTCTCGGACACGTTGCTCACGGCGGGCAGCCCGCTCTCGCGCAGCGCGGCCTTCGACTCGGCCGCCCCGACGAACCCGACGGGCAGACCGATGACGAGCGCGGGGGAGGCGTCCAGCGTCAGCAGCTCCTCCAAGGCGGTCGGCGCACAGCCGATCACCCAGAGCGCGCCCGGCCCGACCTGTTCGTACGCCAGCCGCACGGCGTGCGCCGAACGGGTCAGCCCAGGGCCGGACACGGCGTCGCTCAGCCGGCAGACGGTCTCCCGCCGGGTGATCCCGGCCGCGACCATCTCCACGTCCACGACCACCGGCGCCCCGGCGTGCAGCGCGGCGTGCGCGCCGGCCAGGTCCGCCTCGTCCAGGACGAGATCGTCCGCGTACTCCAGGTCGGCGGCGGAGTGGATCACCCGCTCCACCACCGCCCGGGTCAGCGGAGGGAAGTGCGAGGTGTCCAGGCGGGCGCGCAGCCGCCGGAACGACTCCTGCTCGATCGGGTGGACCACCCGGGTCACCTGCGTCACCGTGCCTCCTCCTGCGAGCTCTCCTGCCAGCGGTAGCCGCGCGGCGTCACCATGCGGCCCGCGATGTTCCGGGTCGCGGTGTTGCCCACCGTCACGACCGTCATCATGTCGACCGTCGCCGGGTCGAGGGCGGCGAGCGTCGTCACCCGCGCCGACCCGTCCGGACGCGAGGCGTTGCGCACGACACCCACCGGCGTCGCCGGTTCCCGGTGCCCGGCGAGGAGCGCGAGCGCCTTGGGCAGCTGCCAGTCGCGGCCCCGGGAACGGGGGTTGTAGAAGGTGACCACGAGGTCCGCCTCGGCCGCCGCCCGCACCCGCCGCTCGATGACCTCCCACGGCGTGTGCAGGTCGGACAGGCTGATCGACACGTGGTCGTGGCCCAGCGGAGCGCCGAGCAGCGCCGCGGCGGCCAGCGCCGCGGTCACCCCCGGCACCCCGACCACGTCGATGTCGTCGGACGCCTCGGCGAGCGCCGGCGAGGCCATGGCGTACACGCCCGCGTCCCCGCTGCCGATCAGCGCGACGGCGTGCCCGCGACGAGCCTCCGCCACGGCCGTGCGGGCCCGCTCCTCCTCCGCGCCGAGCCCGGACTCCAGGACGCGGGTGCCGGGCCGCAGCAGGTCGCGGATCTGGTCGACGTACTGGTCGAGCCCGACGAGCACCGAGGCCCGCCGCAGCTCCGCCCGCGCGCGCGGGGTGAGCAGGTCCCGGGCGCCGGGCCCGAGCCCGACCACCGCGAGCCGCCCGCGCCCCGGACGCCGTACGACGGCACAGGTCGCCATCGCGGGACGGCCGTCGCCGCGCCGCGACTTCCGCTTCGGCACGAGGAGGGTGCCCCCGCGCGCCAGCGCCGCCGCCTCCGCGACGGACGGGGTGCCGACGGCGGCCAGGGGCGCGTCGGACGGGTTCGGCACCGGCACGGCGGCCAGCTCCTCGGCGGAGTACGTCACCACCGGCACCCCGAGCCGCTCGGCCGCCCCCAGGATGCCCGGCTCCTCGCGCTTGGCGTCCACGGTGGCCAGCTCGGCGACGCTGCGCGCGGACAGTCCCGCGTCCCGCAGAGCACCTTCGATCACGTCGAGCACTTCCCCGGCCGGGGCGCCCCTGGACGCACCCACCCCCACCACCAGGGACGGCGGACGCAGCAGGACCTCGCCGGAGCCGGCCGCGACCGCCCGGTCCGTGACCCGCACGGTGCACGCGCCCTCCGCGGCGAACGGCACCGGCGGCAGCGGCCACGCCACCTCCGCGTCCAGCACCACCGGCTCCCCGTCCAGCAGCGCCCGCGTCACCCCGGCGACATCGCCCTCCACGGGCAGCCCGAGGGTGTCCAGGCCGGGGATGCCGACGGCGTCCGTCGCCGTCGTCACCACGGGCCGGGCCCCGAGCAGCTCGCCCACCCGCAGGGCCAGCGCGTTGGCGCCGCCCGCGTGCCCGCCGACCACCGGGACCGCGAACCGCCCGGCCTCGTCGACGCAGACCACACCCGGGTCGGACGCCTTGTCACCGAGCAGCGGCGCGATCAGCCGTACGACGGCGCCCGTCGCCAGGAAACACACGAGCTGCTCGCACTCCGCGAACGCCCGCCGGACGGCGTCCCCGACGGGACCGTCGTACACCCGGGTGCGGTCCGGCCACGCCGCGGCCAGCCGGTCGCGCGCCGCCGCCCCCGCCGCGGTGGCGGAAATGAGGCCGATCACTGGGGAACTCCTTCTTCAGGTTCTTCAGGTTCTTCAGGGACGGGGGCTCTGGTCCCCCACAGCAGGAAAACGGGATTGGCGGCCGCCAGCCGGGTCACGTCGCCCGGCAGCGGCGCGAGCCGCGAGGACTGGAGCAGGACGCCGTCGCAGACGAGACCGGCGTCCGTGAGCGCGGCCCGCGCCGCCGGCACCCGGTCCAGCGCGGCCATCGCGACGACCACGCTCCGCCGGGCCCGCCGTGCGCACACGCCGACGATCTCCGCCAGCTCACGCCCCCCGCCCCCGACGAACACGCTGTCGGGATCGTCCAGCCCGGCCAGCGCGTCCGGCGCGGTCCCGTGCACGACGTGCACGTCGACCTCGTGCGCGGCGGCGTTGGCGCGGATCCGCGCGACCCCGTCCGCGGCCCTCTCCACGGCGCTCACGGCGGCGCCGAGCCGCGCACACTCCACGGCCACCGACCCCGAACCGGACCCCACGTCCCACACCAGGTCACCGGGGCGCGGCCCGAGCCGGGCCAGTGCCAGCGCCCGCACCTCGAACTTGGTGATCATCGAGTCGCGGTGGGCGAAGCCGCCCTCGTCCAGCGCCCACCCGGCGGGGCGGCCGGCCGGTCCCGCGACGGTCCGCACCGGACCGAGCAGCCGCCCCTCGTCCAGGCACAGCACGACGCTCACCGCCGTACCCCAGTCGCGGGCCGCGGCCTCGGCCGGGGTGACGCGCTCCACGCGCTCGCCCACCGGGTCGCCCAGCGCGGACGCCACGACCAGGACCCGCCCCGGGGCGGTCCGGGCGAGCGCGGTGCCCAGTTCGGCCGGGCCCGCGCCGGGACCGGTCAGCACCGCGACCTTCGGATACGCCCGGCACAGGTGGACGGCGGTGCGCGGATCCCGCCCGTGCGCGCTGACGACCACGGCGTCGTCCCAGGTCAGCCCGAGCCGGGCGAAGGCGGCGGCGACGGAGGAGACACCGGGCCGCACCTCGAGCCGGTGCGGTCCGAACCGCTCGGCGAGCGCCCGCACGATCCCGAAGAACCCCGGGTCGCCCGAGGCCAGCACGACCACCCGCCGCCGTGCCGCGACGTACTCCTCCATCGCGTCGAGAGCGGGCGCCAGCGGCCCGAGCACGATCCGCCCGGCGCCCTCGGGCAGCCGTACGGCGTCCAGGTGCCGACGCCCGCCGACGACCAGGCCGGCGCCCGCGAGGACGCCGTCGTCCGGCGGTGACCCGGTGCCCGTGCCGACGACGGTGATCGGACGGCTCACGTACCGGCACCCCGCTCGCGCAGCGCCTTGCGGGCGGCCGGGTCGGCCCTGCGGTAGCCGTGGAAGTGGCCCGGGTGGTACAGGTGCGAGCGGGTGCCGTGCGCGTCGAGGGCCGGCCCGACCAGGAACAGCGTGTGCTTCCAGAGCTTGTGCTCCTTGACGGTCTCCTCCAGCGTGCCGATCGTGCACCGCACGACCAGCTCCTCCGGCCACGTCGCCTGGTAGGCGACGACGACCGGCGTGGCGGTCGGATAGCCGCCCTCCAGCAGCTCCCGCACGAGCTGCCCGCTGCGGGCGGCCGACAGGAAGAGCGCCATGGTGGTGCCGTGCCGGGCGAACTCCCGGACCTCCTCCCCGGGCGGCATCGGCGTCTTGCCGCCGCCGAGCCGGGTGAGGATCACCGACTGCGCGACCTCCGGGATCGTCAGCTCCCGCTGGGCGAGCGCGGCGACCGCGGAGAACGAGGAGACCCCGGGCACGACCTCCGTCTCGATGCCGATCTCCCGGCACCGGTCGAGCTGCTCCTGCGTGCCGCCCCACAGCGCGGGGTCACCGGAGTGGATCCGGGCGACGCGCAGCCCCGTGTCACGGGCCCGCTCGTACACGGCGACGACGTCCTCCAGGGACATGGCCGCCGAGTCGAGGATCTCGGCGCCGTCACGGGCGTGGTCGAGGACCTCCGCCTGCACCAGGCTCGCGGCCCAGATCACGACGTCGGCCTCGGCGATGGCGCGCGCGGCACGGAACGTCAGCAGGTCGGCGGCGCCGGGGCCGGCACCGACGAAGGTCACCTTGCCGGCGGGGGCGTCGGCCATGGGTTCGGGTCCTCTCATGACGGAAGGGGGACCGGCCCGGTGGACCGGGCCGGAGCGGAGCGGGGGTGCCGCATCAGAACAGGGCGGCGGGGCCGGGCGCACACGGCAGCGGGGGGCGGGCGGGAGCCGGCGGGCCGGGCACTCCGTGCGCGCGGGTGCCCGCACGCGGCCGTGCGGTACGGGAGCGGGCGAAGGGGACGGGGGCGTGGTGCGCCCGGGCGTTCGCGCGCGGCCGTGCGGTGCGGGAGTGGGCGAGCGGGAGGGGGGCGTGGTGCGCCCGGGCGTTCGCGCGCGGCCGTGCGGTGCGGGGGACGGCCGTCCGGGGCGGAGTGCCGTGCGTCCGGGCGTTCGCGTGGGCTCGTGCGGTGCGGGAGGAAGCCGGGGCGCCGGCGGCGCCGTGCGCGCGGGCACGGCCGGCCCGGACGGGGGCACCGGCCGAGGCGGGCGCCGTCTGCGCGGGCCGCCGGACGGTGCCCGCGCGCGGGGGCCGGAGGTGCGCCGCCGGGGCGTGATCGGATACGAAGGGCGCATGGCGGTGTTCGTCGCGCTCGGCGCGTTCCTGATGACGTTGGCCGGCGGCTGGACGGCACAGCGGGTGACCGACCGCCGCCATCTGGTGCTGGGCCTGGCCGGCGGCCTGATGCTGGGCGTGGTCGGCCTGGACCTGCTGCCCGAGGCCCTGGAGGCGGCCGGCACCGAGGTCCTCGGCGTCCCGGCCGCGCTCCTGCTCTTCGTCGCGGGGTTCCTGTTGGCCCATCTGGTGGAACGCCTGCTGGCCCACCGGCAGGCGGCGCACGGCGCGGAGGAGCACGACGGCCGCACCCCCGAGGTGGGCCTGACGGCTGCCGCGGCCATGGTCGGTCACAGCGCCATGGACGGTGTGGCGATCGGCGCCGCCTTCCAGGTGGGCGGCGGCATGGGCACGGCCGTCGCGCTCGCCGTCGTCGCTCACGACTTCGCGGACGGCTTCAACACGTACACGATCACCAGCGTGTACGGGAACGACCGCCGCAGAGCCCTGGCCATGCTGTGCGCGGACGCGGTGGCCCCCGTGCTGGGCGCCGCCTCGACCGTGTTCGTCACCATCCCCGAACCGCTGCTCGGCGCCTACCTGGGGTTCTTCGGCGGCGCGCTGCTGTACCTCGCGGCCGCCGAGATCCTCCCCGAGGCCCACCACACGCACCCGGCCCGCTCGACCCTGCTGTGCACGGTCGCGGGCGTGGCGTTCATCTGGCTGGTGGTGGGCCTGGCGGGCTGACCCGGCCGGACTCACAGCTTGCCGCCCCGCCCGCCGTCGCGCCGGGCCGGCGCGATGAGCGTGGAGAGGTAGGGGAGGGGCTCCGCACCGAGGTCGGCGGCGGGCCGGACGGACTCCTCGGGCAGCCCCAGCGAGGCCCCCCACACGGCGTCCTCCAGCCGCCCGGTCTCCCGCAGCGCCTCGGCGACCTCGGCGGCCTGCCGCCCGAACTTGTAGGCGACGACGGTGCCCGGCCCGGCCAGCGCGTCCTTCAGCACGGCGGACCCCGCGGTCACCGGCACCAGCGTCAGCGGCTCGGTGCCCTCCGTGAGCACGGCCCCCGACCGCGCCGCCAGGTCCTGCATGGCGGTGATCCCGGGAACGGTCTCCACGACCACCCCCGGCACCGCCCCGGCGACGGTCTGGGCGAGATACGTGAACGTCGAGTACACGTTGGGGTCCCCGATGGTCGCGAACGCCACACTGCCGTGCCGGCGCAGCAGCGCGGCCACCCGCTCCCCGGCGGCGTCCCAGGCGGCCTCCCGGCGCGCCCGGTCGCTGCGCTCGTTCAGCGCGAACACCACCCGGACGACCTTCTCCCCGGGCACGTAGTGCAGCACGGTCGCCTCGGCCCGGCCGCGCTCCCCGCTGTCCATGACCGGCACGACCACGACCTCGGCCGCGCGCAGCGCGTTGACGCCCTTGACGGTCACCAGCTCCGGATCGCCCGGACCGACCCCCACTCCGATCAGCTTGCTGCTCATGACGTCCGGCACCTCTCCACGAACCGACGGGCCGCACCGGGCTCGGCCGCCCAGTGCGTGTGCAGATAACTCGCGTGCACACCCTGCTGTACAAAACCTTCGACCTGCCGCCGCGGGACGCGCAGCCCCCAGGCGGGATCCGCCCCCGAACCCGGCTCGACGACCGTCCGGTGGAACTCGTGCCCCCGCATCCGCGTCCCCGCCGCGGCCAGCACACTGTCGCTCACCGCCACCGCGTCCCGGTACCCGAGCGTGAGCCGCTCCGACATCCGGGCGGTGGCGTCCAGCACCCCGCACATCGGCCGGCCGTCCAGCTCCCGGCACAGATAGAGCAGCCCCGCGCACTCGGCGGCGACCGGGGCGCCGCTCAGCGCGAGCTCCGCGACCGCCGTGCGCAGCGGCTCGTTGGCGGACAGCTCGCCGGCGTACACCTCGGGGAAGCCGCCACCGATCACCAGGCCGCCCGTCCCCTCGGGCAGCCGCTCGTCGCGGAGGGGGTCGAAGGGGACGACGTCGGCACCGGCGGCGGTGAGCAGCTCGGTGTGCTCGGCGTAGGAGAAGGTGAACGCGGGGCCGCCGGCGACGGCGACCCTCACCTCGCCCCCGGGGGCGGCCGCCCCCGGGGACGGGGAGGACGGGGGCGGAGGGGGCGGACCGGCCACGGCCCCGGCCGCGTCCCAGGCCGCGCACGACAACGCGCCGGACCCCCGGGCCAGCGCCACCAGCCCCTCCAGATCGCAGCCCGCACTCACCTGCGCGGCCATCGCGGCCACCGCCTCGACCGCCGCGGCCCGCCGCTCGGCGACCGGCACCAGCCCGAGATGCCGCGACGGCGTGTCCACCTGCCGCACCCGCCGCAGGACACCGAGCACCGGCACCCCGGCCGACTCCAGCGCCTCCCGCAGCAGCTCCTCGTGCCGGTCCGACCCCACCTTGTTCAGGATCACGCCGCCGATCCGCACCTCCGGGTCCCAGGTCACGAACCCGTGCACCAGCGCGGCGACGGACCGGGACTGCGACGACGCGTCCACGACCAGCACCACCGGCGCCCGCAGCAGCTTCGCCACCTGGGCGGTGGACGCCAGTTCGCCCTCGCCCGCGGCCCCGTCGTAGAGCCCCATGACCCCTTCGACGACGGCGATGTCGCACCCGCGGGCCCCGTGCAGGAACAGCGGCGCGACCAGCTCGGGCCCGCACAGGTAGGCGTCCAGGTTGCGCCCCGCGCGCCCGGTCGCGAGCGCGTGGTACCCGGGGTCGATGTAGTCCGGCCCGACCTTGTGCCCGGACACGGCGAGCCCCCGCGCGGCGAGCGCGGCCATCAGCCCCGTGGCCACGGTGGTCTTGCCGCTGCCCGAGGAGGGCGCGGCGACGACCAGCCGGGGCACCGAACTCACCACTCGATGCCCCTCTGGCCCTTCTGCCCGGCGTCCATCGGGTGCTTGACCTTGGACATGTCGGTGACGAGGTCGGCGAGGTCCACCAGCTGCGCGGGCGCGTTCCGCCCGGTGATCACGACGTGCTGGGTGCCCGGCCGCGCCCGCAGCACCTCCACGACCTCGTCGGTGTCGACCCAGCCCCAGTGCATCGGGTACGCGAACTCGTCGAGCACGTACAGCCGGTACGTCTCGGCGGCCAGGTCGCGCTTGACCTGCTCCCAGCCCTCGCGGGCCTTGTCCTCGTTGTCCATCTGCGCGTCGCGCTGGACCCAGGACCAGCCCTCGCCCATCTTGTGCCAGTCGACGCTGCCGCCCTCGCCGGAGGCGCCGAGGACCCGCAGGGCGTTCTCCTCGCCGACCTTCCACTTCGCCGACTTGACGAACTGGAACACCCCGATGGGCCAGCCCTGGTTCCAGGCGCGCAGCGCCAGCCCGAAGGCGGCGGTGGACTTGCCCTTGCCGATGCCCGTGTGTACGACGACCAGCGGCCGGTTGCGCCGCTGACGCGTCGTCAGACCGTCGTCCGGAATCACACTCGGCTGTCCCTGCGGCACTACGCGGCCCTCCTCGACGTTCCCTGCACATCCCTGACCAGCCCGGCGATGGAGTCCGCCCGCAGCTCGTCCAGCGTCACCGCCGTACCGCCCAGCTCGTCCGCGAGCCGTCCGGCGAGTCCCAGCCGCACCGGCCCCGACTCGCAGTCCACGACCACCGAGGCGACCGACTCCGCCGCGAACAGCCGCGCCGCTCGCGAGGCCAGCGCCACCGGCTCGGGGCCGCCGGTGGCCCGCCCGTCGGTCACCACCACGACCAGGGCCCGGCGCGCCGGGTCCCGCAGCCGCTCCACCCGCAGCACCTCGTGCGCCTTGAGCAGCCCCGCCGCGAGCGGTGTCCGCCCGCCCGTCGGCAGCGACTGAAGCCGGACCGCCGCCGCGTCCACCGACGAGGTCGGCGGCAGCGCGACATCGGCCGCCGACCCGCGGAAGGTCACCAGCCCCACCTTGTCCCGCCGCTGGTAGGCGTCGAGCAGCAGTGACAGCACGGCGCCCTTCACGGCGCCCATCCGCTGCCGCGCCGCCATCGACCCGGAGGCGTCCACGACGAACAGCACCAGGTTGCCCTCGCGCCCCTCCCGCGTCGCCTGCCGCAGATCGTCCCGGCGGATCACCAGCCCCGGCCCCGACCGGCCGCGCGCCCGCTGGTGCGGGGCGGCGGCCAGCACGGTCGCCGCCAGGTGCAGCTTGGTCAGCGCACCCCGGGGCCGCCGGGCCCCGGTGGTCCGCCCGTGCTCGGTCCGCGCCCGCGAGCGCCGTCCGGCGGCCCCGTCGCCGAGACCCGGCACGCTCAGCACCTTCGTACGGAACGGCTCCGAGGCCCGCGCGGGCCGCTGCTCATCCGACCCGGCTCCGGACGGCCGGGGCTCCCGGCCCTCCCCGGCCTCCGGCCGCGCGGCGGCATCGCCCCCCTCGGTGCCCCCCGAGGTGCCCTCCGAGGGGCCCCCCGAGGTGCCCCCCGAGGTGCCCTCCGAGGGCCCGTCCGACGGCGGGCGCCCGCCACCGCCGCCGGGCCCGTCGGGATCGGGGTCGTCGTTGCCCTCGCCCTCGCCCTCGTCCTGCCCGCCGAACCGCTCCAGCGTCTCGTCCAGCTTGTCCTCGTCCAGCCCCGGCGCGTCGAACGGGTTGCGCCGCCGCCGGTGCGGCAGCGCCAGCAGCGCGGCCTGCCGCACGTCCTCCGCCAGCACCTGAGTCCGCCCGGCCCACGCGGCCAGCGCCGTCGCCGTGCGCGCCATCACGATGTCGGCGCGCATGCCGTCCACCTCGAAGGCCGCACAGGTCGCCGCGATCTGCCGCAGCGCCCCGTCGCCGAGCCGCACCGACGGCAGCAGGTCCCGCGCCGCCGTGATGCGGGCCCGTACGGAGGCTTCCTCGTCCGCCCAGCGCGCGGCGAAGCCGTCCGGGTCGTCGTCGTACGCCAGCCGCCGCCGGACGACCTCCACCCGCTGCTCGGGTTCCCGCGAGGCCGCGACCTCCACGGTCAGCCCGAACCGGTCGAGCAGCTGCGGCCGCAGCTCGCCCTCCTCCGGGTTCATCGTGCCGACGAGCAGGAAGCGGGCGGCGTGCCGCACGGAGACGCCCTCGCGCTCCACGTACGAGGCGCCCATCGCCGCCGCGTCCAGCAGCAGGTCGACCAGGTGGTCGTGGAGGAGGTTGACCTCGTCGACGTAGAGGATCCCGCGGTGCGCGTCGGCGAGCAGGCCCGGCTCGAACGCCTTCACGCCCTCGGCGAGGGCCCGTTCGATGTCCAGTGCGCCCACGAGCCGGTCCTCGGAGGCGCCGACGGGCAGCTCGACCATCCGCGTCGGCCGGGACTCGAAGGCCCCCGGCTCGTGCGGGCCGTCCGGGCAGCCGGGGTCGGGGGAGCCGGGGTCGCAGGAGAAACGGCACCCGGAGACGACGTCGACCCGCGGCATGAGCGCCGACAGGGCGCGCACGGCCGTGCTCTTCGCGGTCCCCTTCTCTCCGCGCACCAGGACGCCGCCGACCGCCGGCGACACGGCGTTCAGCAGCAGCGCGAGCCGCAGGTCGTCCTGGCCGACGACGGCCGTGAACGGGAACGGGGTGGTCACTGCGCGCTCACTCCTTCGGGTGCTTCTTGCGGCGACGGCAGCTTCTGCGTCGGCGACGCAGCCATCATCGAGACCTGGTCCTCGCCGTCGCGGGGGTGGTCCGACGTACTCGGCACGCAGTTACTCGTACATCCAGTGGTCCCCGCCGTCGCGGGGGTGTTGAGGGCGCTCATTCGTCGCCCTCCAGATCTCCCTCAAGTTCGAGGTAGGTCGCTCGGAGCCGGTCCAGGGTCTCCTGGTCCGGCTCCGCCCACAGCCCCCGGTCCGCCGCCTCCAGGAGCCGTTCCGTGATGCCCCTCAGCGCCCACGGGTTGGACTTCCGCATGAACTCCTGGTTCTCCGCCGAGAAGACGTACTCAGACGCGAGCCGCTCGTACATCCAGTCGTCCACCACCCCGGCCGTGGCGTCGTACCCGAACAGGTAGTCCACCGTGGCGGCCATCTCGAAGGCCCCCTTGTAGCCGTGCCTTCTCATCGCGCTCATCCAGCGCGGGTTGACCACCCGCGCCCGGAACACCCGGTGCGTCTCCTCGCCCAGCGTCCGGGTCTTCACCTGGTCGGGCGTGGCCGAGTCGCCGACGTACGCCTCCGGGGAGGCGCCCGTCAGGTGCCGGACCATGGCGACCATGCCGCCGTGGTACTGGAAGTAGTCGTCGGCATCGACGATGTCATGCTCCCTGGTGTCGACGTTCTTCGCCGCCACCGCGATCCGCCGGAACGCCGTCTCCATGTCCCCGCGCGCGGCCCGCCCGTCGAGTCCGCGCCCGTAGGCGTAGCCGCCCCACACCGCGTACACCTCGGCGAGGTCCGCGTCCGAGCGCCAGTTCCGCGCGTCGATCAGCGGCAGCAGACCGGCACCGTACGCGCCCGGCTTGGAGCCGAAGATCCGGGCGGTCGCCCGCCGCCGGTCGCCGTGCGCGGCCGTGTCCTCCTCGACGTGCGCCCGCACGTAGTTGGACTCGGCGGGCTCGTCCAGCCCGGCCACCGCCCGGACCGCGTCGTCGATCAGCCCGACGACGTGCGGGAAGGCGTCCCGGAAGAAGCCGGAGATGCGGACCGTGACGTCGATGCGGGGCCGGCCGAGCTCCGCGAGTGGGACGACCTCGAACCCGGTCACCCGGCGCGAGGCGTCGTCCCACACCGGACGGCAGCCCAGCAACGCCAGGATCTCGGCGATGTCGTCGCCCTGGGTGCGCATCGCCGACGTGCCCCAGACCGTCAGGCCGACGGACTTCGGGTACGCGCCGGTGTCCTGGAGGTACCGCTGGACGAGGGAGTCGGCGAGCGACTGCCCGACCTCCCAGCTGAGCCGCGAGGGAATGGCCTTGGGGTCGACGGAGTAGAAGTTCCGCCCGGTCGGCAGGACGTTGACCAGCCCGCGGGTGGGGGAGCCGGACGGTCCCGCGGGGACGTAACCGCCGTCCAGGGCGCGCAGGACGTTCCCGATCTCGTCGGTGGTGCGGGCCAGCCGCGGCACGACCTCGGCGCAGGCGAACTCCAGCACGGCCACGGCGTCCGGGAGTTCGGCGCCGATCACCTCACGGACCAGGCCCGGGACGGCCGCGGTGTCCCACCCGCGCGACTCCGAGCCCTCGGCGAGCCGCCGGCACAGCTGCTCCAGCAGGTCGATCGCGTCGGCGGCCGTGCGCGACGGCCCCGCCACCAGGTCCGTCAGCTCGACGGGCACCTTCACCGGCGCCCCCGGCTCGGCGAGCAGCTCCTTCTCCACCAGCCCGAAGTGCGCGGCCAGCGAGGCCCGCAGGCCCGGCAGCGCGTTCGCCTGCCCGCCCCACACCTGCGAGGCCCGCAGCACCGCGAGCACCAGGTTCACCCGCGGCTCACCGACCGGGCCGCCGCCCAGGACGTGCAGCCCGTCCCGGATCTGCACGTCCTTGATCTCGCACAGGTAGCCGTCGATGTGCATGACGAACTCGTCGAAGTCGTCGTCGCCCGGCTGCTCGGCCACGTGCAGGTCGTGGTGGAGCTCAGCCGCCTTGACCAGCGTCCAGATCTGGGCGCGCACGGCCGGCGCCTTGACCGGGTCCAGGTCGGAGACGAGCGCGTACTCGTCGAGGAGCTGCTCCAGCTTCGCCAGGTCGCCGTAGGTGTCGGCGCGCGCCATCGGCGGCACCAGGTGGTCGACGACGGTGGCGTGTCCGCGCCGCTTGGCCTGGGTGCCCTCGCCGGGGTCGTTGACGATGAAGGGGTAGACCAGCGGGAGTTCACCGAGGACGGCGTCCGGGGCACAGCCGCCGCTGAGGCCGAGCCCCTTGCCCGGCAGCCACTCCAGCGTGCCGTGCTTGCCCATGTGGACGACCGCGTCGGCGCCGAAACTGTTCTCCAGCCACCGGTACGCGGCCAGGTAGTGGTGCGACGGCGGCATGTCGGGGTCGTGGTAGATCGCGATCGGGTTCTCGCCGAAGCCGCGCGGCGGCTGGATCATCACCACGACGTTCCCGAACCGCAGGGAGGCCAGCACGATGTCGTCCCCGTCGACGTACAGCGAGCCCGGCGGCTCCCCCCAGGCCTCCAGCATCGCCTCCCGCAGCTCCGGGTCGAGCCGGTCGAACCAGGCCCGGTAGTCGGCCAGCGGCACCCGGGCCGGCGCGGCGGCGAGCTGCTCCTCCGTCAGCCACTCCACGTCGTGCCCGCCGGCCTCGATGAGCCGGTGGATCAGCTCGTCGCCGCCGGACGGGTACTCGGTCAGCGCGTACCCCGCGTCCCGCAGCGCGTCCAGGACCCGCACCGCCGACGCGGGGGTGTCGAGGCCGACCGCGTTGCCGACGCGGGAGTGCTTGGTCGGGTAGGCGGTGAAGACGAGCGCGATCCTTTTCTCGGCGTTCGGCTTGTGCCGCAGCCGGGCGTGCCGGACGGCGATCCCGGCGACCCGGGCGGCCCGCTCGGGGTCGGCGACGTACACCGGCACGTCGTCGGGCCCCTGCTCCTTGAAGGAGAACGGCACGGTGATCAGCCGCCCGTCGAACTCCGGGATGGCGACCTGCATCGCCGCGTCCATGGGGGACAGGGCGGCGTCGGAGGCGTCCCAGGCGGCCCGGGAGGAGGTCAGGCAGAGCCCCTGGAGGACGGGCACGTCGAGGTCGGCCAGGGCACCGATGTCCCAGGCCTCCTCGTCGCCGCCCGCCGATGCCTGCGAGGCGTGCGTGCCGCCGGCGGCGAGGACGGTGGCGACGAGCGCGTCGGCCCGGCCGAGGATCTCGTACAGCGCGGGGTCCGCGCCCCGCAGCGAACCGCAGTACACGGGCAGCGCGTTGGCACCCCGCGCCTCGATCGCCTCGCACAGCGTGTCCACGAAGGCGGTGTTGCCGCTCAGCTCGTGGGCCCGGTAGAAGAGCACGCCGACGGTCGGCCGGCCCGCGACGAGGTCCCGCTCCCCGCGCACCCCGAACTCGGGCATCGTGCGCGGCTCGTCGAACCCCTCGCCGGTCAGCAGCACGGTGTCCGACAGGAACCGCGCCAGCTCGGTCAGGTTGGCCGGGCCGCCCTCGACGAGGTACCTGAGGGCCTCCGCGACGACACCGGCGGGCACCGACGACTCGGCCATCAGCTCGGCGTCGGGCACGCTCTCCCCGCCGAGCAGCACGGTCGGGATCCCGGACGCCCGCAGCGCGGCCAGCCCGTCCTCCCAGGCCCGCTTGCCGCCCAGCAGCCGTACGACGGCGAGGTCGGCGCCCTCGAGCAGCCCCGGGAGGTCCCGCTCGACGTCCACCCGGGTCGGGTTGCCGATCCGGTAGGAGGCGCCGGAGGCGGACCGGGCCGCCAGCAGATCGGTGTCGGCGGTCGACAACAACAACACTGTGCTCATGCGGGCGCTCCCGGTGGAATGAAAGGCAGTCCTTGCGGCGCGCCCGACTCGATGAGCCGCCGGAGCGCGTCGGTGTCCGCGTGCTGTTCGATCAGGTCGCCGAGCCGGTCGAGCTGCTCCTCGCGCAGCGCGGCGAACGAGGTGCCGGCGGCGGGCACGAAGCGACGGCCCGCGGCGGCCGCCACCTCGCGCAGGAAGGCCCGCCGGAATCCGTCCGACTCCAGCGAACCGTGCCAGTGCGTGCCCCAGACCTGCCCGACCCGGCAGCCGTCGAGGAAGGGCTCCCCGCCCAGGACCTCGGCGACCCCGTGGTGGATCTCGTAGCCCTCGACCGGCTCCCCGAGGGCCTCCCCGACGGGCCGGGTGAGGGTCTTCTCCCGGGCGAAGCGCACACGTACGGGGAGGACGCCGAGCCCGTCCACCCGCCCCCGGCGGCTCTCGACCTCGTCGTCGATGCGCTCGCCGAGGAGCTGGAAGCCGCCGCAGATGCCGAGGACGGGCCGCTGTTCGGCCGCCCGGCGGACCAGGGCGTCGGCCAGCCCCCGCTCCCGCAGCCACTCCAGCGCCCGCACGGTCCCCCGGGTGCCGGGGACGACCACGAGGTCGGCGTCGGCCAGTTCCTCCGGCCGGTCCACGAACCGCACCACGACGCCCGGTTCGGCGGCCAGCGCGTCGACGTCGGTGAAGTTGGACATGTACGGCACCGCGCAGACGGCGACCCGCAGCACGTCCTCCCCGACGGGAGGCGCGACGGCCGACTCCCGGACCGTGCCGCGCAGCGACACCCCCATTCCGTCCTCCTCGTCGATGCCGAGCCCGTGCCGGAACGGCAGCACCCCGTACGTCCGCCGCCCGGTCAGCCCGTGCAGCATGTCCAGGCCCGGCTCCAGCAGCGAGACGTCGCCGCGGAACTTGTTGACGAGGAACCCGGCGACGAGCGCCTGGTCCTCGGGGGAGAGCAGGGCGACGGTCCCGAAGAACGACGCGAAGACGCCGCCCCGGTCGATGTCGCCGACGACGAGCACGGGCAGCCCGGCGCCCCGCGCGATCCCCATGTTCACGATGTCCGTCCGCCGCAGGTTGATCTCGGCGGGAGAACCGGCCCCCTCACAGATCACCGCGTCATACGTGCCCCGCAACGTCTCGAGGCACTCCAGCACGGTCCCGAGCAGCTGCCGCTGCCGTCCCCCGTGGTACCCGCGGGCGCTCATCTCGCCGACCGGTTTCCCGAGCAGCACGACCTGGCTGCTCTGCTCGCCACCGGGCTTGAGCAGCACGGGGTTCATCAGCGCGGTCGGCTCCACCCGGCATGCCTGGGCCTGCATGGCCTGGGCGCGCCCGATCTCGGCGCCCTCCCGTGTCACGAACGAGTTCAGCGACATGTTCTGCGCCTTGAAGGGCGCGACCTTCACTCCCTGCCGCACCAGCCACCGGCAGATCCCGGCGGTGACGACGCTCTTGCCGGCGTCGGAGGTGGTGCCGGCGACGAGGAGACCCCCGCTCATGACGTACGCCCCTTCGCGACGAGGCGCGCGGCGACGGTGACGCCGAGCGCGAGGAGGCCGACACGGCGGGAGAGCCGCGCGGCGCGTTCGATGTCCCGCGCGGCCACGGGCCGCCCGGCCGGCCCGTTGAGCACGGGCCGGTGCTCGACCCGGCCGCCGTAGGACAGGGTCCCGCCCAGCCGCACCCCGAGGGCGCCGGCGAAGGAGGCCTCCACCGGGCCGGCGTTCGGGCTGGGGTGCTTGCGCGCGTCGGCCCGCCAGGCCCGTACGGCCCCGCGGGGATCGTCCCCGGCGACGGCGGCGAGGACGGCCGTCAGCCGTGCCCCCGGCCAGCCGGCGAGGTCGTCCAGGCGTGCCGAGGCCCAGCCGTAGCGACGGTGACGCGGAGACCTGTGGCCGACCATGGCGTCGAGGGTGTTGACGGCCCGGAAGCCGAGCAGCCCCGGCACGCCGCCCACGGCGCCCCACACCAGCGCGCCGACCACGGCGTCGGAGGTGTTCTCGGCGACGGACTCGACGACGGCGCGGGCGATCCCGTCCGCGTCCAGGGCCTGCGGGTCCCGCCCGCACAGATGCGGCAGCCGGGCCCGCGCGCCCTCGACGTCCCCCGCCTCCAGACACCGCCCGATGGTCCGGGCCTCGCGCACGAGGGAGGTCCCGCCGACGACGGCCCAGGTGGCGGTGGCGGTCAGGGCGACGGAGGCGGCGGCCGACGACCGGACGGCGCGTGCGGCGCCGGCGCCCAGGGCCACGGCCCCGCCGACGCACACGGCGGTGTGCAGCGCGCCCCACCCGCGGTGGTCGTGCCACAGCACCCGCTCCACGCCGGCCGCGGCCCGCCCGAACACGGCGACCGGATGTCCCCGGCGCGGATCGCCGAGGAGCAGGTCCCCCAGGAGGCCGGCGGCGGCGCCGTACGCGTGAACGCGATCGGCACCCATCGGCTCAGCCGGCCGCGGGGTCGGGCAACGACCGGGTACGTGACCTCGAACGGCAGCCGAGCATGGCGATATGTCCTCACTCAGGGTGTCCACGCCCTGGTTCGACGAGACCGGCGACGAGAGTTCCTGGCTCCCGGGGGTGTCTACCCCGGTGACAGTGGCGGGACCGCGCCGGATTCACACCGGCTTCCTCTTCCTGTCGCCGTACATGGCTCCGGCAGTCCACCACGGGCCCGGAACGGCCGTCAACTTGGTGTTGACCTGCACGGGGAGAGTGTGCAGAACCCCACACCGGCCGTCCGGGACGGCCCGCGTGGACGTGTGTCCGCCCCGCCGGGACCGCCGGTGAGGCGGACGCCGACAGGGCGGGGGAGAGAGGGACGGGAGGGGGAGGAGAGGGAGTGGGGGAGGGGCGGGGACCCGTGGCGCGTGGCTCAGGCCACGATCAGCGAGATGCCGTACGCCACCGCGGCCGCGCACGCGGCGAAGCACGCGTACGCGCCGGTGACCGCGAGCGCGGCCGTCCCGCCCTGCGCCGCGGCCCGCTCGCGCCGCGACAGGCCCATGATGCCGAGGGTGAAGAGCGTCACCAGGGCCACCGTGACCACGAGGCTGACGCCGAAGACGGAGCCCAGGGCCGCCCAGTCGATCTTCATGATGCTTCTCTTCCTTCGTGCCGGGTGGGCGGGCTCAGGCGGCGGGAGCCGTCGGCTCGGTGGCGATGGCCGGTGCGGCCGGCGTCGGGACGGCGGCGATCGGCCCGTCCGGGATCGTGCCCGCCGGGACCGTGCCCGCCGGGGGCGGGGTGACGGCCGCGATCGCCGTGGTGACCACGCCGGCCGGCTCGTCGGTGCCGTTGACGTTCGACGCGTCCACGACCTCGTTCCGGGACCGCTTCCAGATCGCGGCGCTGGAGGCGACGAGGAAGACCGCGACAAGGCCCGTGCCCCAGGCGCCGAGGCCGGTGACGTACTCGGCGAGCGCGCCGACGACGGCCGCGGCCGGCAGGGTCAGGCCCCAGGCGACGAACATCCGGGTGGCCGTCGACCAGCGGACGACGCCGCCCTTGCGGCCCAGCCCCGCGCCCATCACCGCGCCGGAGACCGAGTGCGTGGTGGAGAGGGAGAAGCCGAGGTGGGAGGAGGCGAGGATGACGGTGGCCGCGCTGGTCTGGGCGGCGAAGCCCTGCTGCGGCTGGAGGTCGGTCAGGCCCTTGCCCATGGTGCGGATGATGCGCCAGCCACCCAGGTAGGTGCCGAGCGCGATGGCGAGGCCCGCGGAGAGGATGACCCACATCGGCGGGTCGGAGTCGGGGGCGACGGCGCCGCCGGCGACCAGGGCGAGGGTGATGATGCCCATCGTCTTCTGCGCGTCGTTGGTGCCGTGGGCGAGGGAGACCAGGCCCGCCGAGGCGATCTGGCCGGCCCGGTAGCCCTTCTCGGCCGCCTTGCCGTCGGCCTTCCGGCCGAGCGTGTACGACAGGCGGGTGGCGAACATCGCGGCGACGCCCGCCACGATCGGGGCGGCGACCGCCGGGAGCAGCACCTTGGTGACGAGCACGTCGCCGTGGACCGCGCCGACGCCCGCCGAGGCGATGGTGGCGCCGATCAGACCGCCCATGAGGGCGTGCGAGGAACTGGAGGGGAGTCCGACCAGCCAGGTCAGAAGGTTCCAGAGGATCGCGCCGACCAGGGCGGCGAAGATGACCTCGGGACGGATGCCGGTCTCGTCGACGAGACCCTTGGAGATCGTGTTGGCGACCTCCACCGAGAGGAATGCGCCTACAAGGTTGAGCACGGCGGACATGGCCACCGCGACCTTGGGCTTGAGTGCGCCGGTCGAGATGGTCGTGGCCATCGCGTTGGCGGTGTCGTGGAAACCGTTCGTGAAATCGAACGCGAGTGCGGTTACCACCACAATCGCGAGGATCAGCGAGAAGTTTTCCATTTACCCAGGCAATCGTTCGAGGTCATTGGCTGGATGAACGTAGGTAACCTGGGTGAACGGAAGGTGAACTGAGTCGGGCTTCGTGATGACTGTCTGCGGAGTCTCGTATTCCGGCCGTCCGGGCGCCGCCCCTGGCAGGATCATGGGCATGGCTGAACTGCGACGTGACCCCCGCCACGACACCGCCGGCACACCGGGGACGGAGGAGGCCCTGGCCTGGGCGGACCTGCTGGCGACGGCCCGCCGCACCGCCGCCGACGGGCTGGTCGTCGGCACCTCCGGCAACGTCTCGGTCCGGGTCGGCGACACCGTGCTCGTCACCCCCTCCGGCGTGCCCTACGACCGCCTCACCGCCGACGACATCACCGGCGTCCGCCTCGACGGCCGGCAGGTCCTCGGCACCCTGGTCCCCACCAGCGAACTGCCGATGCACCTCGCCGTCTACCGCACCACCGACGCCCGCGCCGTCGTCCACACCCACGCCGTGCACGCCACGGCCGTCTCCACCCTCGTCACCGAACTCCCGTCCGTGCACTACATGGTCTGCGCCCTCGGCGGCTCCGTCCGGGTCGCCCCCTACGCGACCTACGGCACCCGAGAACTGGCGGACAACATGCTCCGGGCCCTCGACGGCCGCACCGGCTGCCTCCTCCAGAACCACGGCACCCTCACCTACGGCGCCACCCTCGACCAGGCCTACGACCGCACCGCCCAGCTGGAGTGGATGTGCCGGCTGTGGCTCACCGCGTCCTCGGTGCCCGGCCTCACCCCGACCCTCCTGACACCGGAGCAGCTGTCGGCGGTGGCGGAGCGGCTGGGGGGCTACGGGCAGCGGCCCTGACCGGGCGGCCCACGGCACGCCGTGCTCCGGCGCGTGGCGCGTGTTCCGGCCCGTGGCGCGCCGTGCTCCGGCACCCGTCCCGCGCCGTGCTCCGGCGCGTGGCGCGTGTTCCGGCCCGTGGCGCGCCGTGCTCCGGCACCCGTCCCGCGCCGTGCTCCGGCCCCTGGCGCGCCGTGCTCCGGCCTCTGGAACGCCGTGCTCCGGCTTCTGGCACGACGCCGTGCTCCGGTCCGTCCCGTGCCACCACTGGCCGGTCGGACGATCGGCCGGGACACTGGACGGGTGCGCACTGTCACCGCGACGGCCGCCGCCGTCACCGCAGCCCTGGCCGCCGGCGCCGCCAGTGTCGCCGCCGGCCGGTTCGCCAGCGACGCCGCGCTCAAGGCGCCGCCCGGCCGCCCCCTGCCCACCGAACCCCGGCTCACCGTGCACGGCACCGCCGCCGGCCAGATCGTGCTCACCCGCGACCTGGCCACCCTGCGGCCCGGCACCTACGGCCTCGCCGGGAACGGCTCCCACGCGGTCGTCGGCCCGGTCCTGGCCACCGCGCCCCCCTCCGCCGACACCGTCGTCCGCCGCCTGGAACGCGTCACCCACGGCACGCTGAGCCCCGGCGACGCGGTGTGGCTCACCCCGAACCTGTACGTCGGCACCCCGAGCGGCGCGCTCGGCCTCGACCACGCCGACGTCCACGTCCCCGGCGAGCTCGGACCGCTGCCCGCCTGGTTCGTCCCCGGCGCCCGCCGCACCTGGGTGATCGCCGTGCACGGCCTGGGCACCACCCGGGAGCACGCGCTCAACCTCGCCCGCTTCCTGCACCGCCGGGGCTTCCCGGTGCTCGCCCTCGCCTACCGCGGCGACCTCGGCGCGCCCCGCCCCCCGGACGGCCTCAACCACCTCGGCGCCACCGAGTGGCGGGACGTCGACGCGGCCCTGCGCTACGCCGCGCGCCACGGCGCCGAACGCGTCGTCCTGCTCGGCTGGTCCACCGGCGCCACCATGGCCCTGCGGGCCGCCGCCCACTCCGGTCTGCGCGACCTCGTCTCGGGGCTGGTGCTGGACTCCCCGGTACTCGACTGGCAGGCCACCCTGCGCGCCCTCGCCGCCGCCCGCCACACCCCCGGCGCGCTGCTGCCCCTCGCCGTCCGCGCCGCGCAGGGCCGCACCGGCCTGGACGCCCACCACCCCGACGAGGCGGCGGACCCCATCCGCCTGCGCGTCCCGGCCCTGGTCCTCCACGGCCCCGACGACACGGTCGCCCCCTGGGAGGCCACCCGCCGGCTCGCCGCCCGGCGCCCCGACCTCGTCACCCTCCACCCAGTCCGGCAGGCCCCCCACGCCGCCATGTGGAACGCCGACCCCGCCGCCTACGAGGAAGTCCTCCGCCGCTTCCTGACCCCGCTGATGTGACCTCCGCCGCAGGGCAGCGCGGCGGGGCTCCGCCAAGGGGCCGCCACCCTCCCCGCCCGCGGGCCACCCTGCCCGTTGCCGAGGGGCACCATCGTCCCGCCCGAGGCGCCGCCGCCTCCTTCCGCTCACCGGCACCAGGCGTCCCCGCGCCCCCGCGCGCACCGGGCCGCGCACCCCGTCCCGAAGGTTCCGTTTAACCCCGTACCAGTGGCTTGATCACGTCTCCTCACCCGTCTCCGGCCCCCGTCCCGGGACCGGGTCCCCGCCCTGCCAGGGCATTCCGTTTGGGTTTTCGGACCGTCAACCGGAAGACTGCACCCGTGACGTCCCGTATCCCGCGCGACTCCAGGCTTCGACTCGTCCGCCCGCGACCCCTGGCCGCCGCCCCCACAGCTGTGAACCAGCGGCGCCCGCGCCGCCCCGCACCCCGCCCGCCGGAGGGCACGCCGGCCCGGGCCGAACTGGCCGGAATGGCGCGCTCGAGGCTCGCCGCCGCCGCCCGCGTCGCCCGCTGGGCCGACGCCGCCCTGGGCCCCGGCCGCAACGGAGCGACCGACGACGGCAAGGCCACCTTCTCCGACACGACCGCCGAACGGGCGGCGGCCGATCTCGGCCTCACCCCGGCGCAGGTGCGCGCCGACTGGGACACCGCCCGGCTCGCCGGCCTCGTCGAGGTGCACGGCGACAGCGCCCGCCCCGGCTGGCGCCTGCGCGCCTGGGACCGCGACGACAGTGCGGTGCTGCGCGGCTGGGTGGCCCTGTTCGACGCCTGGTCGCTCGCCACCCCCGAGCCCCGGGAACAGGAACCCGGCGCCGTCGCCGAGGTCGTCTCCGCCATGCCGCAGGTCCTCTCCTTCCTCCAGCTGTCCGCCGGACCCGTCCCGGTGGACCAGCTCCTCGACCTCCTCGGCCAGCGCGTCACCGAACTGCGCACCGAACGCTGCGAGGTCTCCTACGGCCCCGAGGCCGCCACCGCGAAACCCGAGGCCCCGGCCTCCTCCGCCGACGCCGACCCGGCGGAGGAGGCCAGGGCCCCGGAACTCGCCCCGCTCCTCGACTGGGCCCTGGACGCCCTCGCCTCCGTCGGTGCCCTCACCTGCGGCGACGGACAGGCCACGCTCACCCCGCTCGGCAGCTGGGCGGTCTGGGTCAAGCTGGAGCAGATCTGCGTGGCCGCGCAGAGTCCCGCCGGCAACATCGAGGTCGCCGCCGAGGAGATGCTCCGCGGCTGCGCCCAGCTCCGCCCGAACGCGGCCCGCGCCGAGTACCGGGCCTGGCTCGCCGCCCGGCCCGTCGGCAGCGCCGTCACCGAGCTGCTGTCGGCCGCCCGCGGCGAGGACGCCCTGCTGCGCGGCCTCGCCTTCGAGGCGCTGCGCGTCGTCGGCGCCCCTGCCGAACCCGACGTCAGCGCCGTCGTCGAGGAGCCGGCCCTGAGGCCGTACGCCCTGCTCTGGCTCGCCGAGCACGACGGCGCCGACCCCGAGGACGCGCACGAGGTGCTCACCCGCGAGGAGGCGACCTGGCTGTGGGTCGACACCGCGGCCGCCGTCGCCGACCACGGCGAGGCGCCGATGCTGGTGCGGCACCTGGAGTCCGCGGTGCAGCCGACCGTCCCCGCGCTCCTGAACGAGGTGCGCGCCGTCGGACACCCGCGCACCGTGCAGGTCCTGGTCGCGCTCGCCGCCGCGCACCCCGACCCGGCGCTGGCCAAGGCCGTCCGCCGGGCCGCCTTCCAGGTCCACACCGGGGGCTGACCCCGACAGGGCCTACGGCCCCCCCGACGGCTCGGGGGCGGCCGTCAGCCCTGCACCTCGGGCGTGTACGTGCCGAAGCTCCAGATGTTGCCCTCGGCGTCCCGGGCCATGTAGTCCCGGGAGCCGTAGTCCTGGTCCGTCGGGGGCATCAGGATCTCCGCGCCGTGCTCCACGGCCCGCCGGTGGTGGGCGTCGACGTCGTCGACCACGACGTACACCCCCGCCGGGCCGGCGTCCTTCATCGCCGTGTCGAAGACACCGCCGCGCCCCTTCGAGCCGAGCATCACCGCGCCGTTGCCCTGCACCAGCTCGGCGTGGAGCACGGAGCCGTCCTCCCCCTCGTACACCGACAGCTCGGTGAAGCCGAACGCCTCGGTGAGCTGCCGGATCGCCGCCTTCGCGTCCCGGTACAGCACTGTCGGGAAGATGCTCGGACGCCCGCCGTTCGTCCCTGCCATGCCGATCACTCCCTCGTGATCCCGCCGGAATCCCTCATCCGCCGCCCAGTCTGGCAGCCGGCACCGACAACGCCCCGGAACGGCGCCCCGCCAAGATCGAACACCCGAACCAGAAAAACTGGTTGCACAACCCCGTTAGACTGGCCCCCATGGCCATTCTCCTCGCGCATTAGACGGCGGGAACGTCCTCAGCCGCCCATCCCGCCAACGACCCCGCACAGGAGTCTGACCGTGATCTCCGCCTCCGGCATCGAGCTGCGCGCCGGTGCCCGCATCCTCATCGAGAACGCCTCCTTCCGCGTCGCCAAGGGCGACCGCATCGGCCTGGTCGGCCGCAACGGCGCCGGCAAGACGACCCTGACCAAGGTCCTGGCGGGCGAGGGCATCCCCGCCGGCGGCCAGGTCACCCGCTCCGGCGAGGTCGGCTACCTCCCGCAGGACCCCCGCACCGGCGACCTCGACGTCCTCGCCCGCGACCGCATTCTCTCCGCGCGCGGCCTCGACGTCCTGATCCGCAAGATGCGCGAGAACGAGCAGCGCATCGCGGGCGGCCAGGGCTCCACCCGCGAGAAGGCGCTCAAGCAGTACGAGCGCCAGGAGACCGAGTTCCTCACCAAGGGCGGGTACGCCGCCGAGGCCGAGGCCGCCACCATCGCCGCCGCGCTCAACCTGCCCGACCGCGTGCTCGGCCAGCCCCTGCACACGCTCTCCGGCGGTCAGCGCCGCCGGGTCGAGCTGGCCCGCATCCTGTTCTCCGACGCGGACACCCTGCTCCTCGACGAGCCGACCAACCACCTCGACGCCGACTCGATCGTCTGGCTGCGGGACTACCTCAAGACCTACCGCGGCGGCTTCATCGTCATCTCCCACGACGTCGACCTGGTCGAGACGGTCGTCAACAAGGTGTTCTACCTGGACGCCAACCGCTCCCAGATCGACGTCTACAACATGGGCTGGAAGCTCTACCAGCAGCAGCGCGAGGCCGACGAGAAGCGCCGCAAGCGCGAGCGCGCCAACGCCGAGAAGAAGGCCGCCGCACTGCATTCGCAGGCCGACAAGATGCGCGCCAAGGCCACCAAGACGGTCGCCGCGCAGAACATGGCCCGCCGCGCCGACAAGCTGCTCTCCGGCCTGGAGGCGGTCCGCGTCTCCGACAAGGTCGCCAAGCTCCGCTTCCCCGAGCCCGCGCCCTGCGGCAGGACCCCGCTGATGGCGGAGGGCCTGTCGAAGTCGTACGGCTCGCTGGAGATCTTCACCGACGTCGACCTGGCCATCGACAAGGGCTCCCGGGTCGTCATCCTCGGCCTCAACGGCGCCGGCAAGACCACCCTGCTGCGCCTGCTCGGCGGAGTGGAGCGGCCCGACACCGGCAAGGTCGTCCCCGGCCATGGCCTCAAGCTCGGCTACTACGCCCAGGAGCACGAGACCCTGGACCCGGACCGCACGGTCCTGGAGAACATGCGCTCCGCCGCGCCCGACATGGACCTCGTCGAGGTCCGCAAGGTGCTCGGCTCGTTCCTATTCTCCGGCGACGACGTCGACAAGCCGGCCGGCGTCCTCTCCGGCGGTGAGAAGACCCGTCTGGCCCTGGCCACCCTCGTGGTCTCCTCCGCCAACGTGCTGCTGCTCGACGAGCCCACCAACAACCTCGACCCGGCCAGCCGCGAGGAGATCCTCGGCGCGCTGCGCACCTACAAGGGCGCCGTCGTCCTAGTCACCCACGACGAGGGCGCCGTCGAGGCCCTCCAGCCCGAGCGGATCATCCTGCTCCCCGACGGTGTCGAGGACCTGTGGGGCTCCGACTACGCGGATCTCGTCGCCCTGGCGTGATCGAACGGGTGATCCACGGCGTATGGATCATTCGGCCTACCGGTGATCCATCATCTGTGTGAGATCTCCTCGTATCGAGGTGTGTCCTACACCCATCTCCCGGCCGATCCCTTTGTCGACAAGGGATCGGCCGTCGTGCGTCCCTGACCTGGCACTTCTCGAATGCCCCCGTTCGGCCCCACGAACGCCGCCGCGCGGAATGGCGGATTCCACTTGTGGGGACGTGCTCCTGTCGTCACAACCCTGTCGCACGGACCTTGCCGAATGGGTGGCCATCACGCCCCGGAGGGGTGATCATGAGGAGACCAGAGCGCACTTCCCATGAGGAGGCACGGGTGGCCGAGACTCTGAAGAAGGGCAGCCGGGTGACCGGCGCCGCGCGCGACAAGCTCGCGGCAGACCTGAAGAAAAAGTACGACTCCGGTGCGAGCATCCGGGCACTGGCCGAGGAAACCGGCCGCTCGTATGGCTTCGTCCACCGGATGCTCAGCGAGTCGGGCGTCACGCTTCGTGGGCGTGGCGGTGCGACGCGGGGCAAGAAGGCCGCCTCGTCCTGATCCCGGGCGGCCCACCGGCTTCGATGGTGGCCACCCGGTCGATCTCCCCCCGGGCCCGTGAGGGGCCCGGGGGATCCGTGGACCGGCCGGGTGGTTACTGTGCAGTCACTTAGCGATGCTTCCCGCATCGCTCCGCGGACCGCACCCATCGGAGGCGCCCCATGGCTTCGCCCGACCAGGAACTCGCTCCCCTGCTCGACCAGGACGGCGTACGGCTCACCGTCGACGACGCGCTCGCCACGGTGACGCTGACCAACCCGGCCAAGCGCAACGCGCAGAGCCCCGCCCTGTGGCGCGCGCTCGCCGAAGCCGGGCGCCGGCTGCCGGGCTCCGTCCGGGTGGTCGTGCTGCGCGGCGAGGGCAAGTCCTTCTCCGCCGGGCTCGACCGGCAGATGTTCACGCCCGAGGGGATCGAGGGCGAACCCTCCTTCATCGACCTCGCGCGCAGTGGCGACGCCGAACTCGACGCCGCCATCGCCGGGTTCCAGGAGGGCTTCACCTGGTGGCGACGGAACGACCTGGTGTCGATCGCCGCCGTCCAGGGCCACGCCATCGGCGCCGGCTTCCAGCTGGCGCTCGCCTGTGACCTGCGCGTCGTCGCCGACGACGTGCAGTTCGCGATGCGCGAGACCAGCCTCGGACTGGTGCCCGACCTCACCGGTACGCACCCCCTCGTCAGCCTGGTCGGCTACGGCCGGGCCGTCGAGATGTGCCTGACCGGCCGTTTCGTGCACGCGGAGGAGGCGGTCGGCTCCGGCCTCGCCACCGTCGCCGTGCCCGTGGCCGAGCTGGACGCGACGGTGCGCGACCTGGCCACGGCGATCCTGGCCGCGCCCAGGGACGCGGTCGTCGAGACCAAGGCACTGCTGCGCGGCGCCGGCGACCGCACCTACGACGAGCAGCGGGCCGCCGAACGCGCCGCCCAGGCCCGACGGCTGCGGGATCTGGCGGGCGTCGGTGAATGAACGGGCAGGAGCGCACGGGCGCGCGGTCGCCGCACGCACGCACCGGTGAACGGGCGCCGGTGAAGGGGCGCGCGCCGGTGGCCGAGCGTGCGCCGGTGCACGAGCGGGCTCAGCTCACCGCGGTGACCAGCACCGCCACCGTCGGCTGCTGATCCCGCAGCACCTCCGCGACCGCGCCGCGGACCTCCCGGGCCACATCCAGGGCCCGGTGGTCCGCCCCCACCCCGAACTCCACGCGCGCGTGGGAGCGCGGCAGCGCGGCGGCCGTCCCGCCCCGCCGCGCCTCGATCCGCACCGCCCGTCCGAGCGCGGCCGTCAGCCCCGTCACCCCCGGCACGGCGAGAACCGCCGCGGCGACGCGCGCCTCGTCCCCCTCCCCGGCCGCCCCCGACAGCCGCAGGACGACCCGGCCGCCCGGCACCCACTCCGGTTCCCGGCCCCCCGCATCCTCCTCGCCCCGGTCGAGGAGGGCCGTCACCCGCAGGTCCACCTCCGCCACCTCCAGCCCGAGCCGCTCCGCCGCGACCGTCGCCAGCGCCGTCCGCAGCCGGGCCGCGACGGCCGGCAGGGGCTCGGCGGCCTCCGCGGCGAAGTCCGCCGTCACCCGGAGCGGCCCCGGCGGCAGCGCGCTCGGCGGCGCCGGGACGACCGGCTCGTACCCGCCCTCCGGATCGGCCGGCGCGATCCGCAGCACCCCCAGGCGCACGCCCCCCAGTCCCCCCACCGCCCGGCGCAGCACCACCTCCGCCGCGCTCTCCGCGATCCAGGCGCCGTCCCGCGGCCCACCCAGAGGGAGCAGCCTGCCCAGACCGAGCTGGTCCCGTACCGCACGCGTCCATCTGTCCGCCGTCATTCCTCCAGCCTGCCCCATCCCTGGCGCGCGCCCGGGCAACCGCGCTTACCGTGGTCGAAGGAATACGACCGAAAAGGACGTACGGTGATGAGCGAGACATCGGAGCAGAACCGGACGCAGACCCCGGACGTGGGAACCGATCCGGCGCAGACCCGCAGGCCCACCAGGCGCGGCGGGGGCGCCCCGGGCAGCCGGGGCCGCACCACCATCGCCGACGGAGTCGTGGAGAAGATCGCCGGACTGGCGGCACGGGACGTCGTCGGCGTCCATGCCATGGGCAGCGGTCTCAGCCGCACCATCGGCGCGGTGCGGGAGCGGGTGCCCGGCGGGTCGAAGTCGGTGACCCGGGGCGTCAAGGCCGAGGTCGGCGAGGTGCAGACCGCGCTCGACCTGGAGATCGTCGTCGACTACGGCGTCGCCATCGCGGACGTCGCCCGGGACGTGCGGGAGAACGTGGTCGCGGCCGTGGAACGGATGACCGGGCTGGAGGTCGTCGAGGTCAACATCGCGGTGAGCGACGTGAAACTGCCGGAGGAAGAAGAAGAGGAACCGGAAACCCGGATCCAGTGACACGCCACCCGGGCGACCGGTGAGGGGAGACCACCTTGAGCATGGCCGTGGTCGGCTTGATCGCCGGCATGGCGCTGGGCTTCGCCGGGTACTTCGGCGGGTTCGGGGCTTTTCTGCTGGTGGCGGCGCTGGGCGCCGTCGGCTTCGTCGTCGGCCGGTTCCTGGAAGGGGACCTGGAGCTCGGCGACCTCTTCCGCACGCGTGACGGCCGCCGCCGGTGACCTCCGTGAGCGTGGGAAACGACGCGCCCGGCCGGGGTCCGGACGTCGTCCCGCCGCGGGAGCGCGGCGCGACGCGGATCGCCGACCGGGTCGTCGCCAAGGTGGCGGCCCAGGCCGCCCGGGAGGCGGTGGGCCCCCTGCCGCCGGAGGCCGCGCGCCCGCACGCCACCATCGTCGTACGCCCCCACTCCTCCCACCGTTCGAGCGGGGGGACGCCCGTCGAGGCCGCCCACATCAGCGTCCACCTCGAACTCGGCTATCCGGCCGACATCGGCCCGCGCTGTCACGCGGTGCGTCGTCATGTCACCGAGCGGGTAGGCGCGTTGGTGGGAATGGAGGTGCCGGAAGTCGCCGTCAGGGTCGAACGGCTGCATCCGACGGCGGCACACGGCGTGGCACACGGGAGGACGCGATGAGCGAGCCCCGGGGCTCCGAGGGCACCACACAGCGGCTACCGGTCCTGGAGAAGACACCCGACGACGCACCGCAGACACCGGAGACCGAGCCCGCTCCCGCGGCGAGCAGCGGCCGCTTCTGGTCGGCGCGCCGCGTCCCGGCGGCCGTCGTCGCCCTCGTGCTCCTGGGCCTCGCGGGCGCGTTCCTGTACGACATCGCCGCCGTCCGCGCCGACCGGCCCGCCCTCCAGGCGCGCCGGGAACTCGCCCGGCAGCTCGCCGAACGGCCCCTGGACGACACCTGGGTGCTCGTCGGCGCGGGCGGCGCCGTCGCCGTCGGCCTGTGGCTGATCGTCCTCGCGATGACGCCGGGCCTGCGCGACGTGCTGCCCATGCGGCGCAGCCGGCCGGAGGTCCGCGCCGGTCTCAGCCGCGGCGCCGCCGCGCTGGTGCTGCGCGACCGGGCCATGGAGGTCGCCGGTGTGCAGTCCGTGCGGGTCCGCGTCGGCCGCCGCAGGGCCGACGTCCGCGCGGTCTCCCACTTCCGGGACCTGGACGACGTACGCGCCGACCTGGACGCCGTGCTCGGTGACGCGGTCCGTGGTCTGGGCCTGGCCCGTCCGCCCGCGCTGAAGGTGCACGTGCGCCGGCTCGGCGGAAAGGGGTGAGGGCGGTGCTCAGAACGGTCGACCGGGTGGTGCTGGGGCTCGTGGGCCTCGTCCTGCTCGCCCTCGGCGGCGCGGTGCTGGCCGTCGGCCTCGGCGTCTCCCCGCCCTCCTGGTGGATCCACGACGGTCCCCACGACGTGCTCCTCAGCACCGCCGAGCGCACCCACTGGCGTGGCGAGGCCTGGTGGTGGCCGGCCGTGCTCGCCGCCCTCACGGTCCTCGTCCTGCTCGCCCTGTGGTGGCTGGTCGCGGTCCTGCGCCGCCACCGGCTCGGCGAGGTCCTCGTCGACACCGGCGACGGCGCGGGCGCCCTGCTGCGCGGCCGGGCCCTGGAGGGGGTCCTGGCCACCGACGCGACCCGTCTGGACGGCGTGGCCCACGCCCACGCCCACCTGACGGGCCGCAGGGACGCCCCCGAGGTCCGCGTCCGTCTCCTGCTGGAGCCGCACGTCGACCCGGCGGACGCCCTGCACCACCTGACGGCCGACTCCCTGACCCACGCCCGGGACTCCGCGGCCCTGGGCTCCCTCCCGGCGGAGGTCCGCCTGCGCACGGCCAGACACAAGGCCGAACGGGTGAGCTGAGCGGCCCGCGGTCCGTCGGCGCACCGCGGGCCGGGTGGGCCGACGGACCGGGACGGGGTGGGCCGGCGCACCGCGGCGGGGTGGGCCGGCGGACCGGGGTGCGATCCCGCCCGACCGGGCCCGCCGGGCCGGTCCGTACGCGGACCGGCGGGCGGGCTGACGTAGGACCGGCGGGCGGGCTGACGTAGGACCCGCCGGCCGGAGGACCGGGGCGCGGTTCCGCTGCTCCGGCGGGCCGGGCCCGCCGGGCCGGTGCACACGCGGACCGGCCGACCCGTCGACCGACGAACCCCGGCGTCCGGCGCCGCGCTCTCCAGGGGCCGCGCCCGGCCTTGCCGGCCGGAGCCCGCGACCGCGGCCCCTCCGGCCTGCCGGAGCCGTTCGGCCGTCCGGACGGTGCCGTGCCGCCGGTCGGAGTCCGTGCCGTCTCGCCGGTCGTACGGCGGGCGCGGCCCGCCGGGCCGCGCCCGTGTGTCCTCCGGTCGGCCGGGAGGCGGGCGTCGGCCCCGTGCTCAGAAGCCGTGCCGCATGCCGCCGTCGACCGGCACCATGATGCCGGTGAGGTAGGAGGCACCCGGGGACAGCAGGAACGCCGCCGTCCTGCCGAACTCCTCCGGCCTGCCGTACCGCCGCAGCGGGATGCGGGACTCGTGGGCGGCCCGCGTGGCCTCCGGATCGGCCGACAGGCCGTCCAGCTCGCGCACGCGGTCCGTGTCGATCCGCGCCGGCAGCAGGCCCACGACTCGGACGCCCCGCGGTCCCAGCTCGTCCGCCAGCGACTTCGCGAACCCCGCGAGCCCCGGCCGCAGCCCGTTCGAGATCGTCAGCCCGGGGATCGGCTCGTGCACCGAACCGGACAGCACGAACCCGATGACACCACCGTCCTCCAGCTCGGCGGCGGCCGCCCGCGCGAGCCGGACGGCGCCGAGGAACACCGACTCGAACGCCGCCTGCCACTGCTCGTCGGTGTTGTCGGCGACGAACCCCGGCGGCGGGCCGCCGACGCTGACGAGCACGCCGTCGAAGCCGCCGAAGTGCTCGCGGGCCGTCGCGATCAGCCGCGCGGGCGCCTGCGGGTCGGCGTTGTCGACGGCCACCCCGACCGCGTTCGGCCCCAGTTCCCGCGCCGCGTCGGCGGTGCGCTGCGCGTCCCGCCCGGTGACGACCACCTTCGCGCCGTCGGCGACCAGCTCGCGCGCGGCGGCGTTCCCGAGGCCGCGCGTGGCCCCGGTGACGACGTACACCCGGTCCCTCAGTCCAAGATCCATGCCCCTATCCTGCCTCCTCGCCGCCGAACAGGGTGAGGGCGGTGTTGACCAGGCCGATGTGGCTGAACGCCTGGGGGTAGTTGCCGAGGTGGCGGCCGCTCACCGGGTCGTACTCCTCGGCCAGCAGCCCCACGTCGTTGGCCAGACCCACCAGCCGCTCGAACAGCTCGCGGGCCTCCCGCGTACGGCCCGTCAGGTGCAGCGCGTCGGCGAGCCAGAACGAGCACGCCAGGAAGGTGCCCTCGTCGCCGGGGAGGCCGTCGACCGTGGTGCCGTCGGTGCTGTAGCGGCGGACCAGGCCGCCGTGGCCGAGCTCCGCGCGGACCGCGTCGACGGTGCCGACCACGCGCGGGTCGTCGGGCGGCAGGAAGCCGACCCGGGGGATCAGCAGCAGCGAGGCGTCCAGCTCGCGCGAGCCGTAGGACTGGGTGAAGGTGTTCCGCTCGGCGTCGTAGCCCTTAGCGCACACCTCGCGGTGCACCTCGTCGCGCAACGCCCGCCAGCCCTCCAGGTCGCCCTTCAGCTCGGGGTGGCGTTCCAGCGCGGTCACGGCCCGGTCGGCGGCCACCCACACCATCACCTTGGAGTGCACGAACTGACGGCGGCCGCCCCGCACCTCCCACAGCCCCTCGTCCGGCTGCCGCCAGTGCTCGCTCAGCCAGGTCATCAGCGAACACTGCAACGACCATATGTGCGGTTTGGGCGACATGCCCGCGGCGCGGGCGAGGGACAGGGAGTCCATGACCTCGCCGTAGACGTCCAGTTGCAGCTGGTTCACGGCTCCGTTGCCGATGCGCACGGGCCGGGAGTCCAGGTACCCGGACAGCCAGGGCAGTTCGCACTCGGGCAGCCGGCGCTCGCCGCCCAGCCCGTACATGATCTGCAGGTCCGCCGGGTCGCCCGCGACGGCGCGCAGCAGCCAGTCGCGCCAGGCCTCGGCCTCCTCCTGGTACCCGGCCGCCAGCAGCGCGCCGAGGGTGAGGGTGGAGTCGCGCAGCCAGCAGTAGCGGTAGTCCCAGTTGCGCAGCCCGCCGATCTCCTCCGGCAGGGAGGTGGTGAGCGCGGCGACGATACCGCCCGTCGGTACGTAGGTGAGGGCCTTCAGCGTGATGAGGGAGCGCACGACGGCGTCCCGGTGCGGTCCGTCGTAGCGGCAGCGGGCCGACCACGCCTGCCAGTCCTCGACGCTGGACCGCAGCGCCTCGTACGGGTCGACGAGCGGCGGCCGTGCGTGGTGCGAGGCGTGCCAGGTCAGTACGAACGCCACCGACTCGCCCTCGGCGACGGTGAACTCCGCGTGCGTGCCGAAGTCCTCGCCCCATGTGCGCACGGCGGGTTCGCTGCGGAACCAGACCGCGTCCGGTCCGGCGACCGCCACCCGGTGGCCGTCGACCCGGCGCATCCAGGGGACGACCCAGCCGTAGTCGAAGCGCAGCCGCAGCGTGGAGCGGACGGTGACCCGGCCGCGCAGGCCCTGCACGACGCGTACGACGTCGGGGGCGCGGTCACGCTGCGGCATCAGGTCGGTGACGCGGACCGCCCCCTCGTCCGTCTCCCACTCGGTGTCCAGGACGAGGGTGTCGGGGCGGTAGGCGCGCCGTGTGCAGGGCCCGTCGACGCCCTTGGGCGCGATGCGCCAGTGGCCGTTGCGCTCGTCGCCGAGGAGGCGGGCGAAACAGGCGCCGGAGTCGAAGCGGGGCAGGCACAGCCAGTCGATGGAGCCGTCCGTGCCGATCAGCGCGGCGGTCTGTTCGTCGCCGATCACGGCGTAGTCCTCGATACGGGGGTGCACGGGGTGCGGGTTCCCGGCTCGCCCCGGGGGCAATCAGGGGAGCGGCCGGGGGAGTGACACGCGGTCCGGACCGGCCGTGCCGCCGGCCCCGGCTACACCGGCCCCGGCTGCACCGTCGCCGGTTCCGTCCGGTCGGTCTCCTGACGGGCCGCCTGGGTCCGGTCCCGTCGCTCCCGGCGGACCAGGACCACCCAGCCGACGGGCACGCCCGCGGAGAACAGCCACCACTGGATGGCGTAGGCGTAGTTCAGTGCGGCGTCCTCGTTGCCGGGCTTGCCGATCAGTTCCGGGGTGTCGCCCCGGGGCTCGGGCGCGGTCTGCACGACGTAGCCGCCGAGCACCCGGGCACCGAGGCGCTCCGCCTCCTGCTCACTGTTGATCAGCATGACCTGCCGGTCCGGCAGCCCGTCGAGGTTCTTGATGCCGCTCGCCTCGGTCGTCTCGTCGGGCATCAGCCGCCCGGTGACGGTGATCGTGCCGGTGGGGGGTGCCGGAACCTTCGGGAACTCGGTCTGGCTCGCGCCGTCGGCGGGGATCCAGCCGCGGTTGACCAGCAGCACCGTGCCGTCCGTCAGGACGAACGGGGTCAGGACGTGGAAGCCGACCTCCTCGTCCGCGTTGACGCGCCGCCGGACCACGACCTCCCGCTCGGGGTCGAAGCGGCCCTCGGCCGTCACGGTGCGGTACCGCTCGCCGGTGGTGACGGTGTGCCCCGGGGCGGTCAGCCTCTCCACGGGCACCGGGTCGGCGGTGAGCGCGTCGGAGACCAGCTGGTTGCGGGCGGTGCGCTCCTCGTAGCGGTGCATCTGCCAGAAGCCCAGCCTGATCATCGTGGGGATGAGGAGGAGGGCGACCAGCGTGAGGATCACCCACTGCCGGGACAACAGGAAGCGGTACACCCCACGACCGTACCTCCCGGGCCGTGGGGTGCCTCGGGCAGGGGGCGCTCAGACGCGGTCGACGATGCCCACCTTCCCCTCCGCCCGCGCGCAGTGCGCACCGCAGTACCAGTGGCCCTCGACGTCGACACCCTGACCGATGATCTGAACACGACAGTGCTCACAGATGGGGGCCATGCGGTGGATCGCGCAGGAGAAGCAGTCGAAGACGTGCACCGCGCCCTGCGCGTGCACCTCGAAGGTCATGCCGTAGTTGTTTCCGCAGACTTCACAGGTCGCCATGGGCCACAGGGTGAGCGGTCGCGGTGGCGCGGGCGAGCGGGCGGCGGGCGAGTCGTACGGCAATCACCCGTACGTACGGGTCGCGGCGAGGCGGTCGGCGGCCCCGCCCGTCCGGCGTGCGGGGGGCACCCGTCCGCAGGGGACACCCGCCTGTAAGGGACACCCGTCCGGCAGGGCGTCGCCCGTCCGCGGGGGGGCATCCGTCCGTGGTGCCCCGTCCGCGGGCGTCATCCGTCCGCGGGCGTCACCCGTCCGTGGTGTTTCCGTCCGTGGTGCCCCCGTCCGCTGCGGTCATCCTTCCGCGGGCTCGACGTCCCGCAGCAGTTGCCCGAAGGCGGCCTCGTCGACCACCGGCGTCCCGAACTGGCGCGCCTTGACCACCTTCGACGTGCCCGAGTCGGGGTCGTTGGTGACCAGCAGGCTGGTCAGCCGTGACAGGCTCGTCGCCACGTGCAGCCCCGCCTCCGCCGCACGGTCCTCCAGCAGCTCGCGGTCGACGGACGTGTCGCCCGAGAACGCCACCCGCATGCCCTGCTTCAGCCTTCTGCCCTCTTCGTACCGGCCGGGGTTGGGGTAGGGGCATACCGGGCGTTTCCGGGACGGACGCCAACTCGTCGGCCGATAGCTGCCGTAACCGCCCGAACCTCCCGGCTGCTGTCCGATCCGGGGCGCGGGCCGGTCCTGCCACTCCGTCAGCGGGCGGCACTCGTGCAGCGGCAGCCGTACGCCGCCCGCCGCCGCGGCCCGCAGGCTCGGCCGGAACGCCTCCGCCAGCACGCGCGCGTCGTCGAGCGCGTGGTGCGCCCGCCGCTGGACCACGCCGAAGTGGGCCGCCAGCGACTCCAGCTTGTGGTTGGGCAGCGGCAGGCCCAGCTCCTTCGAGAGGGCGATGGTGCACAGCCGCTGCTTCACCGGGGCCTCGCGCTCCGCGCGCGCGTACTCCCGCGCGATCATCTGCCAGTCGAAGACCGCGTTGTGCGCCACGAGCACCCGGCCCGCGAGCCGGGCCGCGAACTCCTCGGCGACGTCCCGGAACACGGGCGCCCCGGCCAGGGCGTCGCTCGTCAGACCGTGGATCCACACCGGGCCGGGATCGCGCTCCGGGTCGACCAGCGTGTACCAGTGGTCCTCGACCTCACCGCGCGCGTCCAGCCGGTAGACGGCGGCGGAGATGATCCGGTCGTCGCGGGCCAGGCCGGTGGTCTCCACGTCAACGACCGCGTACCCCTGGGGATACGCGGCCGGCCACTCCGTGGCGGAGGGCGCTGTGGTCGTGCGGTCTTCGAGCATGGTCCCTGAGGATACGGGCCACCACTGACACCCCGCGCACGTGTCCCCGCCCGGCCCCGCGTACCGCCACACGCGCGTGCGGGACGAAGCCGGACGGAAGGTGCCCGCGGCGCACGGCAGTTCGGCCTGCCCACCCGGACGGGGTGTCACACCCCGTCCCGCGCGCGCGTGGAGCGTCGGTACGGTGCGGGCGGTGCCTGGGGTGCGATCCTCCGACCTGTGACGGAACCCACGCCGGAACCTCCCGCGGGCAAGGCCCACGACAGCACGCTCGGATCCCGCCTCAACTGGCTGCGCGCCGCCGTCCTCGGCGCCAACGACGGCATCGTCTCCACCGCCGGTCTCGTCGTCGGCGTGGCCGGTGCGACGGGCGACCGCTCGACCCTGCTCACGGCCGGCCTGGCCGGACTGCTGGCCGGGTCGATGTCCATGGCGGCGGGGGAGTACGTCTCGGTGTCGACGCAGCGGGACTCCGAGGAGGCGGCCCTCGCCCAGGAGAAACGGGAGCTGCGCGAACAGCCGGAGGCGGAGCTGGAGGAGCTGACCGTGCTGCTGGAGGAGCGGGGCCTGAGCCGGCAGGTGGCCCGGGAGGCGGCCGTCCAGTTGACCCGACGGGACGCGCTGAGGGCCCACGCGCGCGTGGAGCTCGGGATCGATCCCGACGACCTCACCGACCCCTGGCACGCGGCGTGGGCCAGCTTCCTCGCCTTCACGGTCGGCGCCCTGCTGCCGCTGCTGGCGATCGTGCTGCCGCCGCCGGACCGGCGGCTGCCGGTGACGGTGGTCTCGGTGCTGCTCGCCCTCGCCTGCACGGGATGGACCAGCGCCCGGCTGGGCGCGGCGCAACCGCGGCGCGCGGTGGTGAGGAACGTCGGCGGCGGGGCCCTGGCGATGGGGGTGACGCACGCGGCCGGGATCCTGCTGGGGGCGGCGGGGGCGTGAGGCCGGGGCGGCGGGGCACCGCTCCCGCCCGCCGCCGGGCAGGCTCACCCGCCCCTGGCGCGACGGCGCCGCCGGGCCGGCCGCTCACCCCGCCCAGCGTGCCGGATCAGCCCCCCAGGGCCCCGGCGGCCCGGCCCAGTCGACCGGCCCGCCGTCGAAGGACACCGGCGGGAGCGCGTACCGCAGCCGCCCGAGCCGACTGTCGGCCTCGGCGAGCCAGCCAGCGGACCCGCTGTGCGCGGTCTCGGCGGACCGAGGGGAGGGTTCGTCGTGCGGGGTCTCGGGGAGTCGGGGTGTGGGTTCGTCGTGGCTGCTCTCGCGGGGTCCGGGTGCGACTTCGTCGTGGCCGACGTCGGCCCCTTCGCCGCCCGCCGGGGCGGCGTTGACCCCGCCTCCGCCCGCCGAGTCGGCGCCGCCTCTGCCTCCGCCTGCCGAGTCGGCGCCGCCTCTGCCTCCGCCTGCCGAGTCGGCGCCGCCTCTGCCTCCGCCCGCCGAGCCGGCGCCGCCCCTGCTCCGGCCCGCCGAGGCGGCGTCAGCCCCTTCGCCGCCCCCGCCCGCCGACGCGACACCGACCTCCACCCCGCCCGGCCGTACCCCCTCCGTCAGCCAAGCCGCCGTCCGGGCCAGTGCCAGCCGCAGCACCCGGCCGCCGCCCTGCGCCGACCGGTCGGTCAGCGCGCGCAGGACCGCCGCCGCCAGGAGGTACCCCGTGCCGTGGTCGAGCGCCTGGGCGGGCAGTGCGCCGGGCCGCCCGGCCGTCCCCTCGACGGCGGCGATGCCCGTCGCGGCCTGGACGAGGCTGTCGAAGCCACGCCGCCCGCCCCACGGCCCGTACGCCCCCCACGCCGACAACTGCGCGACGACCAGCCCGGGCCGGCGCTCGGCCAGCGCCTCGGGCGAGAGGCCGAACCGGTCCAGGGCCGCGGGCCGGTACCCCGTGACGACGACGTCCGCCGTGGCGAGCAGTTCCTCGAACGTCCGCCGGTCGACGCCGAGATCCAGGGCCGCCGACCGTTTCCCGAACCCCGTGTCGGCGTGCTGGTCGGGGAGCTCGGGCAGGTGGGGTGCGTCGACGCGCAGGACGTCCGCGCCCAGCAGCGCGAGGGTGCGGGTGGCGACCGGACCGGCGATGACCCGGGTCAGGTCCAGCACGCGCAGCCCGGCGGCCGGCAGCAGGGGAGTGCCGTCGAGGGGCGGCAGCGCACGCGCGGGCGCGGTGTCCAGGGCCGCGCTCTCGACGAGCGGCCGACGGGCGATCTCCGCCGCCTGCGGGTGCGCGGCCCACTCCGCGGGCGTGCGCAGCGCCACGGCCAGGCCCGAGGCGGCGGTCACCGTCTCCTCCACCTCCAGGGCGGAGCGCCCGGTGAGGGCCGCCTCGACGGAGGCCGGACCCGCATCGCCGGGCAGGTCCAGGGCCCGCAGCAATCGCTCACGGTGGTGCGGGTAGTTGGCGTGCGTGCGCACCCAGCCGTCGGCCGTCCGCCAGAACCGCGACAGCGGCGCGAAGGAGACGGGCGCCCGCCCGTCGACCAGCAGATGGCGCTCGCTGACGAACGCGGTGGCCACCGCCCCGTCGTCCACCCGCACCCGCGGCACCTCGGTGAGCCCGGCCCGTACCGCCGCGAGCTCGGCTCCGGCGAGCGCGCACGCGCCGACGCAGGCCCGCGCCAGTTCCCGTACCGGAAGCCGGGAGGGGAGGACGCCCTCCCGCGGAAGGGCCGTCACGCGCGCGAGGAGGGCGGGGCGGCCGCCCAGGTCCGCCCAGGCGGACGCGATATCCATCATGACCGCACCCTACGCATCACCGGCCGGAACCGGCCGGAACATGCATCACCGGCCGGAACATGCATCACCGGCCGGATCGCCACAGGCCCAGGCACCTCTCTCGGCCACCCGCCCACCTGCGCACCCGCCCGTCCGGACCCGGGCAGGGCGGGGGCCGGACGGGACACCCCGCCCGGCCCCGGGAAGAGGCCCGGGCCTCCGGCTACTTCACGGCGCGCAACGCGTTCACGACGCCGAAGCCGAAGAATCCGTTGAACCGCGTGCCGCCCGCGCACGTGGCGTCCACCACGCCGTCACCGTTGCCGTCGTACGGCTCGGCCGGGCACCCGGGGTTGTCCGCCTGCGCCTTGAGCAGCGCCTGCAGCGTCGCCGGGGACGCGGACGGGTACGTCGACTTCAGCAGCGCCGCCACCCCGGCGACGTGCGGGGACGCCATCGAGGTGCCCTGGAGGAAGCCGTACGCGTCGTTCGGCATCGTCGACAGGATGCGGCCGTTGGCCGACGGGGTGTCCGGGACCTGGTACCGGTCGCCGCCCGGAGCCGCCACGTCGACGACGCCCAGGCCGTAGCTGGAGTAGTACGACTTGGTGCCCTTGACGCCCGTCGCGCTCACCGTGACCACGCCCGGCAGCTGGGTCGGCACGTCGAGGCAGGTGTGCGGGTCGACCGTCCGCGTCACCGGCGTGGAGTCGTCCGGGCTGCTGGAGTCGACGACCTCGTCGGCGTCCAGGTCGTGGTTGGAGTTGCCCGCGGAGGCGACGTTGAGCGTGCCCTTCTTCTGGGCGTACAGCTGCGCCCTGTTGACCGCGTCGACGATGGCCCTCTGGTCGGGGTCGTCCAGGCAGTTGTACAGCCACGGGTCCACGTAGTAGCTGTTGTTCGTGATCTCGACGCCGTGGTCGGCGGCGAACACGAAGGCGCAGACGACGTTCTCCGGGTAGAAGAGGCCGTCCACGGGGTCGCTCACCTTGATGCTGGCGACCTTCACCCCGGGCGCCACACCGGCCACGCCGATGCCGTTGCGGGCCGCCGCGATCTCACCGGCGACGTGCGTGCCGTGGTAGTCGTCAGCGGTGTACGGGCGCCAGGCGCCCTCGGAGGTGTCCGCGACGCCGCCGACGCAGTTGGCCGACTGGGACGCGGAGAAGTTCGGGGCGAGATCCGGGTGGGTGTCGTCGACGCCGGTGTCGATCACGGCGACCGTCACGTCCCTGCTGCCCGGGTCGATCTCGGCGGCCTTGTCGGCGCCGATCGCACGCAGGTCCCACTGGTCGGCCTCGAGGGGCTCGCTCTCGCCCGCCGCCGCCGACGCGCTCGCGGTCCTCGCCGCGTCCGCCTCCGACAGCAGCTGCGCCGCGCCCTCGTCGGTGGTCCCCGCCGGGCTCAGCGGCGCCGTACGGGTCGCACCCGCCGACTCCACCCCGCGCACCGCGCGTATCGTCGCGCCGAAGCCGGGGTCCGCCGAGTGCGCGACGAGCACGCCGATCCGGTCGTAGGCCGCGGTGACGGTGCCGCCGGCCGCGGTGATCGCCTCCTTCACCGACCCGATCGTGCGGTGGTCCACCCTCGTGTTGACGACGTACGCCAGGGTGCCGGCGTCGGCCGCCTCCGTGGCGGAGGCCGTGACCGGGGCCGCCGCGGCCGCCGTCGGCAGGAAGCCGAGCGAGGCGGTCAGCGAGAGCACGACGGGCACCGCGAGGGCGAGACGGCGTCTGGACGGCAGATGAGCCATGGGGTCTCCACATCATCCGGGAACAGGACCGCCCGGGACACAGGTCGTGTCTGGGCAGGTACATGACGCATGGTGCTGGGGCGAAGCTATCTTCCTGACTCGCCGGCCAGCAATGACCCACGGCCACGACTTCTCCGGGAGCCTCCCCGCGGCCCCGGCCGACATCCCGGGACGGCCTCCGGAACAACCCCCCGACGACTTCCGAAACAACCCGATCGAGTTGAACCGTGGCTTGCGCGCCGCCGTGACCTTGGGCAGGGAGCCCGAGGACGATCGAGCCCCCCGGTACACCCGCCGTCCGTAACGCGAGGAGACTCCGTGGCCACCGATGCACCGCCCCCCTCGAAAACCCAAGCCCGACTCCCCTCCACCGAGGAGTTCGTCGCGGTGCAGGAGAGCGCGGAGTTCGGTGAACTGCGCCGCTCCCACCGCAGCTTCGCCTTCCCGCTGACCGTGGCCTTCATCGCCTGGTACCTGCTGTACGTCCTGCTGTCCAACTACGCGGGCGGCTTCATGGGCACCAAGCTGTTCGGCAACGTCAACGTCGCCCTCGTCCTCGGCCTGGCCCAGTTCATCACCACGTTCCTCATCGCCTGGTGGTACTCGCGGCACGCCGCCGCGAAGCTCGACCCCCAGGCCGAGGCCATCAAGTCCCGGATGGAGGGCGGCGCATGAGCCCCGCACAGCACACCTTCCTCGCCGCCAACGAGGCCAGCGAACACCGGCCGCTGATCATCACGCTGTTCGCCCTCTTCGTCGTCGCGACCCTCGTCATCACCGTCTGGGCGGGCCGCCAGACCAAGGACGCCGCCGACTTCTACGCGGGCGGCCGCCAGTTCAGCGCCTTCCAGAACGGCCTCGCGGTCTCCGGCGACTACATGTCGGCCGCGTCGTTCCTCGGCATCGCCGGCGCCATCGCCCTCTTCGGCTACGACGGCTTCCTCTACTCGATCGGCTTCCTCGTCGCCTGGCTGGTGGCCCTGCTCCTGGTGGCCGAGCCGCTCAGGAACTCCGGCCGGTACACCATGGGCGACGTGCTGGCGTACCGCATGCGCCAGCGCCCGGTCCGTACGGCGGCCGGCACCTCCACGATCGTCGTCTCGATCTTCTACCTGCTGGCCCAGATGGCGGGCGCCGGCGTCCTCGTCTCCCTGCTGCTCGGCATCACCTCCGACGCCGGCAAGATCCTCATCGTCGCCCTCGTCGGCGTCCTGATGATCGTGTACGTCTCCATCGGCGGCATGAAGGGCACCACCTGGGTCCAGATGGTCAAGGCCGTGCTGCTCATCGGCGGCACCCTCCTGATCACCTTCCTGGTGCTGCTGAAGTTCGACTTCAACATCTCCGACCTGCTCGGCAAGGCCGCCGAGAACAGCGGCAAGGGCGCCGCCTTCCTGGAGCCCGGCCTCCAGTACGGCGCGACCGGCACCTCCAAGCTGGACTTCATCTCCCTGGGCATCGCCCTGGTGCTCGGCACGGCCGGCCTGCCGCACATCCTGATCCGCTTCTACACGGTCCCCAACGCCAAGGCTGCCCGGAAGTCGGTGAACTGGGCGATCGGCATCATCGGCGGCTTCTATCTGATGACCATCGCGCTCGGCTTCGGCGCCGCCGCCCTGATCTCCCAGGACGAGATCATCGCCTCCAACCCGTCCGGCAACACGGCCGCCCCCCTGCTCGCCCTCCACCTGGGCGGCGTGGACTCCACCTGGGGCGCGATCCTGCTCGCCACCATCTCGGCGGTGGCCTTCGCGACGATCCTCGCGGTGGTCGCCGGCCTGACCCTCGCCTCGTCGTCGTCCTTCGCCCACGACATCTACGCCAACGTCATCCGCAAGGGGAACGCGACGGAGAAGGAGGAGATGAAGGCGGCCCGCTGGGCGACCCTCTTCATCGGCATCGTCTCCATCGGCCTGGGCGCCCTCGCCCGCGACCTCAACGTGGCCGGCCTGGTCGCTCTCGCCTTCGCGGTCGCCGCCTCCGCCAACCTGCCGACCATCCTCTACAGCCTGTTCTGGAAGCGGTTCACCACCCAGGGCGCCCTCTGGTCGATCTACGGCGGCCTGATCGTCGCCGTCGGCCTGGTGCTGTTCTCGCCGGTCGTCTCCGGTGACCCCAAGGCGATGTTCCCCGACGTCGACTTCGCCTGGTTCCCGCTGAAGAACCCCGGCATCATCTCCATCCCGTTCGGCTTCCTGATGGGCTGGCTCGGCACCGTCCTGTCCAAGGAGGAACCCGACGCCGGCAAGTACGCGGAGCTGGAGGTACGGTCCCTGACCGGCACCGGCGCCCACTGACCCGCCCCCCGCAGCGGCCGCGTCGCAGGGCACCTGGAGGTCCCTACGACGCGGCCGCGTCTTATGTCGTGGGATCGGCGGCTGACCTTGTCGGTCCGGTCACGTAGGCTCGCAGACGACGGACCACACACGATCCGCTCCGAGCGCTACGAGGGAAGGGGGCCCACGTGCTCATCGACACCTACGGCCGGGTGGCCACCGACCTGCGGGTCTCGCTGACCGACCGGTGCAACCTGCGCTGCACGTACTGCATGCCCGAGGAGGGACTGCAGTGGCTGGCCAAGCCGGACCTGCTCACGGACGACGAGATCGTCCGCCTGATCGACATCGCCGTCACCACCCTCGGCATCGAAGAGGTCCGCTTCACCGGTGGTGAGCCCCTGCTGCGCCCCGGCCTCGTCGGCATCGTGGAGCGGGTCGCCGCCCTCACCCCGCGCCCCCAGATGTCGCTGACGACCAACGGCATCGGCCTGAGGCGCACGGCGACCGCCCTGAAGGCGGCCGGCCTGGACCGGGTCAACGTCTCCCTCGACACCCTCCGGCCCGACGTCTTCAAGACCCTCACCCGCCGCGACCGCCACAAGGACGTCCTCGAGGGACTCGCCGCCGCCCGCGAGGCCGAGCTGACCCCGGTGAAGGTCAACTCCGTCCTGATGCCGGGGCTGAACGACGACGAGGCCCCCGACCTGCTGGCCTGGGCCGTCGCCCACGACTACGAACTGCGCTTCATCGAGCAGATGCCCCTCGACGCCCAGCACGGCTGGAAGCGCGACGGCATGGTCACGGCGGGCGACATCCTCGCCTCGCTCCGGACCCGCTTCGACCTCACCGCCGAGGGCGAGTCCGCGCGCGGCTCGGCCCCGGCCGAACGCTGGCTGGTCGACGGCGGCCCCCACCGCGTCGGCGTCATCGCCTCCGTCACCCGCCCGTTCTGCGCGGCCTGCGACCGCACCCGCCTCACCGCCGACGGCCAGGTCCGCACCTGTCTCTTCGCCCGCGAGGAGACCGACCTCCGGGCCGCCCTGCGCTCCGGCGCACCCGACGAGGAGATAGCCCGCATCTGGCGCCTGGCGATGTGGGGCAAGAAGGCGGGCGCGGGCCTGGACGACCCGTCGTTCGTCCAGCCGGACCGCCCGATGTCCGCGATCGGCGGTTAGCCGAGCACACCTCGGAAGCCACGCCTCAGGAGCCCTGGGTCCCCGGGCACCCTCAGGAGCCCTGGGCCTCCGGCACCTTCAGGAGCCCTGGGCCCCGCCGGTCTCCTCGGGCGCCCGCCACTCCTCGAACCTCACCACGTCCTTGAGGAACCCCCGCACCCCGAGGAACTGCGACAGGTGCTCCCGGTGCTCCTCGCAGGCCAGCCAGGTCTTGCGCCGCTCCGGCGTGTGCAGCTTCGGGTTGTTCCAGGCGAGGACCCACACGGCGTCGGCACGACAGCCCTTGGCGGAGCAGATGGGGGTCTCTTCACTCACTGGTTCGTCCCACAGGTGCGGTGAACAAGGCGACGCCGAGCAGCCACGGGGGGAGCTGCCCGGCGTCGGTCCGTCGCTCCGACGGGGGATGCGGAGCGCGTACGCAGTATGTCACGGGTGACCGGCCGCACGGCACCGGAACAACATGATTGATCTGAGCTTTTCTTGAGCTTGGTCCACAGCCGGCTCAAGGCGTGGCGCGTGGCCGCCGCTCCGTCGGACCGCCCTCCGCGGGCTCCCGGGCGGATTCCGCGGACGGCTCCTCTTTTGGCCCGGACACCCCGGAACCGCCCTCCGCGCGCGGCGGCGTCAGCATCGGCCGTTCCGGCGCGGTCACGAACGTCGACGGCAGCCCCGGCGCGTTCTCCCGGCCGGCGTTGGCGATCACCACCGCGACGTACGGCAGGACTCCACCCAGGATCAGCGCCACCACGGCCACATGCCGTTCCACGTTCCACAGCACCGCCGCCAGGATCACCGACAGGGTGCGGATCGTCATCGAGATCACGTACCGTCGCTGCCGGCCCCGCACGTCCTCCTGGAGCCCCTGACGGGCCCCGGTGATCCGGAACACCTGGACGTTGCCGGCGCCACTCCGCTTCCGCATCACATTCCACCATCCGACCGCATCGAACTCTCCCCGGCACCCACGGTACGCCCGGCCCCGGCCGCCTTCGAGGCCGGGGCGCTCCCCGCCCGGGCGGACTTTCTGCGCCGTACCACGTACGGCCGTGTCCGACATGCGCCGTACGGCGTACGAACCCAGACTGGGGGCAATGCTCACGTCGAGCCGTACGAGGAGGCAGCCATGGGCTGGTTGTGGGCGATCATCGTGGGATTCGTACTGGGCCTGATCGCCAAGGCGGTCATCCCGGGCAAACAGCACAGCCCGCTCTGGCTGACCACCATCTTCGGCATCCTGGGCGCCGTCGTGGGCAACGCCGTCGCGCGGGGCTTCGGAGTCGACGAGACTCCCGGCATCGACTGGAGCCGCCACATCTTCCAGCTGATCGCCGCGATCATCATCGTGGCCTTCGGCGACATGCTGTACATGGCGACGCTGGGCAAACGCAAGCACCGCACCACCTGAGACGGGAGCGACACCCCGAGCCGTCCGAGGCGGGAGCCGTACGAAGGGACGCGCCCCCCGGAACACAAGCTCCGAGGGGCGCGGGGGCGGGCCGGGCGGCGATGGGCGCCGGCGAACCGGTCAGGCGGCCCCGGTGACCTCCACGGCGGCCAGGTTCTTCTTGCCCCGACGCAGCACCAGCCACCGCCCGTGCAGCAGGTCCTCGGCGGCGGGCACGGCGTCCTCCGCGGTGACCTTGACGTTGTTCACGTAGGCGCCGCCCTCCTTCACGGTCCGCCGCGCGGCGGACTTGCTCGCCACCAGGCCGACCTCGGCGAACAGGTCCACGACCGGTCCCAGCTCGGTGACCCGCACGTGCGGCACCTCGGAGAGGGCCGCCGCCAGCGTCCGGTCGTCCAGCTCCGCCAGGTCGCCCTGACCGAAGAGCGCCCTGGACGCGGCGATCACGGCGGCCGTCTGGTCGGCGCCGTGCACCAGCGTCGTCAGCTCCTCCGCCAGCGTGCGCTGCGCGGTCCGGGCCTGCGGCCGCTCCTCCGTCTGCTGCTCCAGTTCCTCCAGCTCCGCACGGGAGCGGAAGGACAGGATGCGCATGTACCGCGAGATGTCCCGGTCGTCCACGTTCAGCCAGAACTGGTAGAACGCGTACGGCGTCGTCATCTCCGGGTCCAGCCAGACGGCGCCGCCCTCGGTCTTGCCGAACTTGGTGCCGTCCGCCTTGGTCATCAGCGGCGTGGCCAGCGCGTGCACGGAGGCGTCCGGCTCCAGCCGGTGGATCAGGTCCAGGCCGGCCGTGAGGTTGCCCCACTGGTCGCTGCCGCCCTGCTGGAGCGTGCAGCCGTGGCGCCGGTAGAGCTGGAGGAAGTCCATGCCCTGGAGCAGCTGGTAGCTGAACTCGGTGTAGCTGATGCCCTGGTCGGACTCCAGGCGGCGGGCCACGGAGTCCTTCGTCAGCATCTTGTTGACGCGGAAGTGCTTGCCGATGTCGCGCAGGAACTCGATCGCGGACAGTCCGGCCGTCCAGTCGAGGTTGTTGACCATCACGGCCGCGTTCTCGCCCTCGAAGGAGAGGAACGGCTCGATCTGGCCGCGCAGCCGGTCGACCCAGCCGGCGACCGTCCCCGGGTCGTTCAGCGTGCGCTCCGCCGTCGGGCGCGGGTCGCCGATCAGGCCGGTCGCCCCGCCGACCAGGGCCAGCGGCCGGTGCCCGGCCTGCTGGAGCCGGCGCACGGTGAGCACCTGCACCAGGTGCCCGACGTGCAGGGACGGCGCGGTCGGGTCGAAGCCGCAATAGAACGTGACGGGACCGTCCGCGAGCGCCTTGCGCAAAGCGTCCTCGTCGGTGGACAGGGCGAACAGCCCGCGCCACTTCAGCTCGTCGACGATGTCCGTCACGGTTCTCGTGTCTCCTCGGTGATCCTCGGGCAGCCGGGACGACTACCGGCTACGAGGTTATACGCCCTGGCTGACAGAGCTCATATTGAAATCCGGCACCCGCAGCGGCGGCATCGCGGCCCGGGTGAACCAGTCGCTCCACTCCCTGGGCAGCGTCTTCTCCGTGCGCCCGGCCTCGGCCGCCCGGCCCAGCAGATCGACCGGCGACTCGTTGAAGCGGAAGTTGTTCACCTCGCCCACGACCTCGCCGTCCTCGACGAGGTACACGCCGTCCCGGGTCAGGCCGGTCAGCAGCAGCGTCGCCGGGTCGACCTCGCGGATGTACCACAGGCAGGTCAGCAGCAGCCCGCGCGCGGTGCCCGCGACCATCTCCTCCAGGGAACGGTCGTCCCCGCCGTCCAGGATCAGGTTGTCGCCCGCGGGCGCCACCGGCAGCCCGGTCAGGCCCGCGCTGTGCCGGCTGGTCGTGAGGTGCCTCACCTCGCCCCCGCCGATCCACTCGGTCGCCCGGATCGGCAGCCCGTTGTCGAACACCGACTGGTCGCCGCCGGAGGAGTGCGCGACGACGAACGGCGCCGACTCCAGCCCCGGCTCGTGCGGGTCGCTGCGCAGCGACAGCGGCAGCTCGGTCAGCTTCTCGCCGAGGCGGGTGCCCCCACCCGGCCGGGAGAACACCGTCCGTCCCTCGGCCGCGTCCCGGCCCGACGCCGACCACAGCTGGTAGATCATCAGGTCCGCCACGGCGGTCGGCGGCAGCAGCGTCTCGTACCGCCCGGCGGGCAGCTCGATCCGCCGCCGGGCCCAGCCCAGGCGTACGGCGAGCTCGGCGTCGAGCGCCGCCGGGTCGACGTCCTTGAAGTCCCGGGTCGACCGGCCCGCCCACGCCGACCGCGTACGGTCCGGCGACTTCGCGTTCAGCTCCAGCGTCCCGTTCGGCTGGTCGTGCCGCAGCCGCAGCCCGGTCGACGTGCCCAGGTACGTCGACACCATCTCGTGGTTGGCGAACCCGTACAGCTCGCGCCCGCCCGCCCGCGCGCGGGCGAACGCCTCGCCCAGCGCCGGCGCGAAGTCGGCGAACACCGCGGACGAGGTCTCGGCGGGCGCCTCCGTGAACTCGGGGGACCGCGCCGCACCCGTGACCAGCGGCTGCGCGTCCTCGGCGGGCCCGGCGCCACGCGCGGCGGCCTCGGCGGCCCGCACCAGCGGCTCCAGCTCGTCCGGGGTGACCGCCGCCCGCGAGACGACCCCGGAGGCGGTGCCCTCCCTGCCGTCCACCGTCGCGATCACCGTGAGCGTGCGCGAGCGCGTCACCCCGTTGGTGGTGAGGGCGTTGCCCGCCCAGCGCAGGTTGGCGGTCGACTGCTCGTCGGCGATCACCACACAGCCGTCGGCCCGCGACAGCTCCAGGGCCCGCTCCACGATCTCGTGCGGCTGGTCCGCCTTGCTGGTGCGCGTGCTCATCGGCCGGCCTCCTGCGTGGTGTTCAGAATGTTGACGCCCTTGAACAGGGCCGACGGGCAGCCGTGCGAGACGGACGCGACCTGCCCCGGCTGGGCCTTGCCGCAGTTGAAGGCACCCCCGAGCACGTACGTCTGCGGACCGCCGACCGCGGCCATGGACCCCCAGAAGTCGGTGGTCGTCGCCTGGTAGGCCACGTCCCGCACCTGCCCGGTGATCCGCCCGTTCTCGATGCGGAAGAAGCGCTGCCCGGTGAACTGGAAGTTGTACCGCTGCATGTCGATCGACCAGGACCGGTCGCCGACGACGTAGATGCCGCGGTCGACGCCCCCGATGAGGTCCTCCGTGGACATGCCGGCGGGGTCCGGCCGCAGCGACACGTTCGCCATGCGCTGCACCGGGACATGGCCGGGGGAGTCGGCGTACGCGCACCCGTTGGAGCGGTCGAAGCCGGTGAGCTTCGCGATCCGCCGGTCCAGCTGGTAGCCGGCGAGGGTGCCGTCCTTCACCAGGTCCCAGGACTGCGCCCGCACCCCTTCGTCGTCGTAGCCGATCGTGGCGAGGCCGTGCTCGGCGGTGCGGTCGCCGGTGACGTTCATCAGCTCCGAGCCGTACCTGAGCTTGCCGAGCTGGTCGAACGTGGCGAAGGAGGTGCCGGCGTAGGCGGCCTCGTAGCCGAGGGCCCGGTCCAGCTCGGTGGCGTGCCCGATGGACTCGTGGATGGTCAGCCACAGGTTCGACGGGTCCACGACCAGGTCGTACAGCCCCGGCTGGACGCTCGGCGCCCGCATCTTCTCCGCGAGCAGCTCCGGGATCCGCTCCAGTTCCTCGTCCCAGTCCCAGCCGGTGCCCGTGAGGTACTCCCAGCCGCGCCCGACCGGCGGGGCGAGCGTCCGCATCGACTCGAACTCGCCGCTCGACTCGTCCACCGACACCGCCGTCAGCGACGGATGCAGCCGCACCCGCTGCTGCGTGGTCACCGTGCCCGCCGTGTCCGCGTAGAACTTGTTCTCGTGGACGGTGAGCAGCGAGGTGTCGACGTGGTCGACGCCGTTGCCCGCGAGCAGCCGTGTGCTCCACTCCGCGAGCAGCGCCGCCTTCTCCTCGTCGGGCACGCCGAAGGGGTCGATCTCGTACGACGACACCCACGTCTTCTCCGCGTGCACCGGCTCGTCGGCCAGCTCCACCCGCTCCTGCGACCCGGCCGCCTCGATCACCCGGGCGGACAGCCTGGCCATGGCCACCGCCTGCGAGGCGACCTTGGCCGCCGCGTCCATCGTCAGGTCCACGCCCGACGCGAACCCCCACGTGCCGCCGTGCACCACGCGCACCGCGTACCCGAGGTCCGTGGTGTCGGACGACCCGGCGGGCCGCGCGTCCCTCAGCCGCCAGGACGCGCTGCGCACCCGCTCGAACCGGAAGTCCGCGTGCTCCGCCCCCAGCGCACGCGCGCGTGCGAGCGCGGCGTCGGCGAGGGCGCGTAGGGGTAGCGCGAGAAAGGTCGGATCGATGCCGTGGGCCACAGGAGGCTCTCCCCTATCGAAGTGTTCTCAAGGTGTTCTCTGCGCGTGCTCTGTGGAAGGGACAGGCCGCAGTCAAGCACGTCACATTCGATCATGCCGTGTCCACCGTGTTTCACGAGGCGACCGAGGGGAGTTGGGGAACGGCGGTCGGCACGTGGCCCGGTCCTCGGGCGTGGTCCGGGCGTGGTCCGGCCGTGGGAGGGCAGGCTGCGCCGCCACCCGGCGGCCGGTGCGCGGACGGTGGCCCGGACACCCCGCCCGAGCCCGGCCTCCTCGTGGGCCACGCCCGGTGCCGGCTGCCGCCCGGCGCCGGGCGAAACTGTAGGGACCCGACAGCCAGCCCCCTGCGCCACTGTCGGTGCCCCCTTCTCCGCCACCGCGACCGGACCGATAGGTTCGGGGGAAGCCGCCTGTCACCCAGCGTCCGGGCGGTCGTGTCAGACCCCTAGGGAAAGGGTGATCCGTTGAGCCGCTCGGTTCTCGTCACCGGAGGAAACCGGGGCATCGGCCTCGCCATCGCCCGCGCGTTCGCCGACGCCGGCGACAAGGTCGCGATCACGTACCGTTCGGGTGAGCCGCCGGCCGCCCTGACGGAACTGGGCTGCCTCGCCGTCAAGTGCGACATCACCGATGCCGAGCAGGTGGAGCAGGCCTACAAGGAGATCGAGGCCGTGCACGGTCCGGTCGAGGTCCTGATCGCCAACGCCGGCATCACCAAGGACCAGCTCCTGATGCGCATGTCCGAGGAGGACTTCACCTCGGTCGTCGACACCAACCTGACCGGCACCTTCCGGGTCGTCAAGCGCGCCAACCGCGGCATGCTGCGCGCCAAGAAGGGCCGCGTCGTGCTGATCTCCTCGGTCGTCGGGCTCCTCGGCTCCGCGGGTCAGGCCAACTACGCCGCCTCCAAGGCCGCCCTGGTCGGCTTCGCGCGATCCCTCGCCCGTGAGCTGGGCTCGCGCAACATCACCTTCAACGTCGTCGCGCCCGGTTTCGTCGACACCGACATGACCAAGGTGCTCACCGACGAGCAGCGCGCGGGCATCGTCTCGCAGGTCCCGCTCGGCCGGTACGCGCAGCCGGAGGAGATCGCCGCGACGGTGCGGTTCCTCGCCTCGGACGACGCCTCGTACATCACTGGAGCCGTCATCCCCGTTGACGGCGGACTGGGAATGGGTCACTGATCACCATGAGCGGAATTCTCGAGGGCAAGCGCGTCCTGATCTCCGGTGTGCTGATGGAGTCCTCCATCGCCTTCCACGCGGCCAAGCTGGCTCAGGAGCAGGGTGCCGAGATCATCCTGACCGCGTTCCCGCGGCCCACGCTGACCGAGCGCATCGCCAAGAAGCTGCCGAAGCCCACCAAGGTCATCGAGCTCGACGTCACCAACGACGAGCACCTCGGCCGCCTGGCCGACATCGTCGGCGAGGAGCTGGGCGGCCTCGACGGCGTCGTCCACTCCATCGGCTTCGCGCCGCAGGACGCCCTCGGCGGCAACTTCCTCAACACGCCGTTCGAGTCGGTCGCCACGGCCATGCACGTCTCGGCGTACTCCCTGAAGTCGCTCACCATGGCCTGCCTGCCGCTGATGCAGAACGGCGGCTCGGTCGTCGGCCTCACCTTCGACGCGCAGTACGCCTGGCCGCAGTACGACTGGATGGGCCCGGCCAAGGCCGCCCTGGAGGCGACCAGCCGCTACATCGCGCGTGACCTGGGCAAGCAGAACATCCGCTGCAACCTCATCTCCGCGGGCCCGCTCGGCTCGATGGCTGCCAAGTCCATCCCGGGCTTCAGTGACCTGGCCGCGGTGTGGGACACCCGCTCCCCGCTGGAGTGGGACCTCAAGGACCCGGAGCCGGCCGGGCGCGGCATCGTCGCCCTGCTCAGCGACTGGTTCCCCAAGACCACGGGCGAGATCATCCACGTGGACGGCGGTCTGCACGCCATCGGCGCCTGACCCCCGGCCGAAGCACCGACGCCCCGTCCCCCGCGGCACGCCGGGGGCGGGGCGTCACCCGTCCGGCGTACTCGACCGGGCGGGGAGGGGGCGTCACCAGCCATGATGAGGTGTGCGCTCCGCACGCGCTTCCCTCCCCAGCACGGCCGAGGAGGTCCCCCTTGTGCGTCTGTCCCGCAGCGTGGCCCCAGTGACCGTTGCCGTCTTCGTCGTCCTTTTCCTGCCGTACCACGCCCTGCCCCACGCGCGTGGGGAGGCATCGCCCGCGCAGGCGCCGCGCGCGCGGGCACCGAAGCCCGCCACCCCGCCGGAACCGTTCGGCGCGGAGTGCCGCGTCACGGTCCGCGGCTCCCGCGTCGTCGCGTACTGCCACAACCCCTACGCCGAGGTCGACCGCGTCCGCCTGCACATCGAGTGCGCCCGCTGGTGGGACCTGGACACCGACGGAGCCCCCGCCGACGCCGGACCCGCCATGACCGTACGGCTGACCGGCCGGTGCTGGAAGGAGGTCGGCGCGGCCTGGGTCAGCCACCGCAGGCCGTGAGTCCGACGGCCTGGGTCAGCCACCGCAGGCCGTGAGTCCGACGGCCTGGGTCAGCCACCGGACGCCGTGAACCGCCCGGGCCGGCACAGGAACGGATAGCTCGCCGCCTCCATGGCCGCCCGCTCCGCGTCCCCGGCGCGGATCGCGTCCACCAGCCGCGCGTGGTCCATGTACGTCTCCGGCGTCAGCTCCTCGCCCACGTCCTCGCGCAGCCAGTCCCGCAGCACCTCGCCGAGGTCCGCGTACATCGCGGTCATGACGTCGTTGTGGGAGGCGGCCACCACCGCCAGGTGGAAGGTCGCGTCCGCCGCGACGAACGCCTCGGCGTCGCCCGACTCCCACGTCTCCTCGCGCCGCAGCAGCAGCGCGTCCAGCTGCTTGAGGTCCTTCTCGGTGCGCCGCTCGGCGGCCAGTTTCGCCGCGCCGGACTCCAGCGTGGAACGGAGTTCGGCGATGTGCCGCGGGTCCGCGGCGGCGAAACGGCGGTGCATCACGCCCGCCAGCTCGCTCGTCGCCACCACGTACGTGCCCGAGCCCTGCCGGATGTCCAGCAGGCCGTTGTGCGCGAGGGCGCGGACGGCCTCGCGGACGGTGTTCCGGGCGACGCCCAGCTGCTCGACCAGCTCGGGCTCCGTCGGGATGCGTGAGCCCACCGGCCATTCACCCGAGGTGATCTGGGTACGCAGCGCGGTGATGACCTGCTCGGACAGCGCCGAGCGACGGGGATGGCTCAGGGGCATGGCACACCTTCGCACGGGCGGGGCGGGGCGACGGCACCCGGGGATGGACAACCAATCATCCCATGATTCTATGATGGGCCTCATGGCCAGTGAGGAAACACGGACGACGCCGTCGCCCGCGCACACGACGACGTCCCCCGCCCCGCCCGCCCCGGCGGCGGACGAAGCGCCGGGGGCGGACACGCGCGCGTGGGCGCAACGCCTGCTCGTGGTCGGCATCGTGCTGGCCGCCTTCAACCTCCGTCCGGCCATCACGAGTCTCGGCGCCCTCCTGGAAGAGGTCCGCGACGGCCTCGGCATGAGCGGCAGCGTGGCCGGCCTGCTCACCTCCGTGCCCCCGCTCTGCTTCGCCGTCTTCGGCGTCACCGCCCCCCGCCTCGCCCGCCGCTTCGGACCGGGCGCGGTGGTCTGCGCGGGCATGGCGGCGATCACCGCGGGCCTGCTGATACGGCCGTACGCCGGGAGCACGCCCGGTTTCCTGGCCGCCAGCGCCCTCGCCCTCATGGGCATCGCCGTCAGCAACGTCCTGATGCCGGTGATCGTCAAGCGCTGGTTCCCCGAGCGGGTCGGTTCCATGACCGGCCTGTACTCGATGGCCCTCGCCCTCGGCACCTCGACCGCCGCGGCGATCACCGTGCCCGTGACCGACGCGCTGGGCGGCGAGTGGCAGTCCGGACTCGCGGTCTGGGCGGTCCTGGCGGCGGTCGCCGTCCTGGCGTGGCTGCCACAGGTGCGCAGGCGGGAGGCGGCTCCCGACGCGCGGGCCACCGCGCGCGCGGAGGCGCCGGCCGGGATGCGCGTCACCCGCAGCCGCACCGCCTGGGCGCTCGCCGTCTTCTTCGGGCTCCAGGCCACCGCCGCCTACATCACCATGGGCTGGATGGCGCAGATCTTCCGGGACGCGGGCGTGGCCGCGGGCACGGCGGGCCTGCTCCTCGCCGTCACGATGGTGATGGGCGTGCCCCTCGCCTTCGTCATCCCGCGCGTGGCGGCCCGGCTGCCGCACCAGGGCCCGATCGTGCTCGCGCTCGGCGTCTGCGGCCTCGCCGGATACGCCGGCCTCTACTTCGCGCCCGCCGGCGGCGCCTGGGCCTGGGCGGTGCTGCTCGGCGTCGCCAACTGCGCTTTCCCGCTGGCCCTCACCATGGTCGGCATGCGGGCCAGGACCGGCGCGGGCGTGGCCCAGCTGTCGGCCTTCGCCCAGAGCACCGGCTATCTGATCTCGATTCCCGGCCCGCTCCTGGTGGGCGTCCTCTACCAGCACAGCGGAGGCTGGGGCCTGCCCCTCGCGCTGATGGCGGCGCTGATGGTCCCGCAGACGGTGGTGGGCGTGCTCGCCGGGCGCGACCGCACCGTGGAGGACGAGGCCGCCGCCCGCTGACCCCGGGTGCGCCGCGTCGACCCGGGGGAACCGCGTCGGCCCTGCGGGAACCGTGTCGACCCCGGGCGCACCGTTTCGCGTGGCGGGTGCGAGACTGGGCGCATGCCCGTGCTCGACCCGAACCCCCAGAACGGCCAGAAGAAGATGCTGATCGTCTTCGGCTCGTTCCTCCTCATCTTCGTGATCATCGCCGTCGTCGCGACGATCGCCTCGCCCTGACGGGCCCGCTCCCCCCCGGGCGGTGGGGTTAACCCCCCTGTCCCCTAGGGGGCCAGGGTCAGGGTCAAGTGGGTGGACCACCGGATGGGGGGAGGCCCGCCGGATCCGTACCTTCGAGAAGTGACCGCGCGACGCGGACCACGGACGACTCGAAGACCCGCGGAGGCACCCATGCCGGCCCCTACGCACACCCGGCTCCACCCGGTCGCCCCGAGCGGCGGCATCGCCACCCGGCTGCCCTGGTGGGCCCTGGCGCTCCCGGCCCTGGCCTTCGTCGCCCTGCTCACGCTGATACTGAACCCGTCCGACGCCCAGGCGGCCGCCGGCGACCCGACGATCCCGCACCTCGTCGAGCGCGTGCGCCACCTGCTCGCGCGCTAGCCGTGTCGATCACGCCCCGGGCACGCCCTTCACCCCCCGGCCGACCGGTGAAGGCGCATGTCAACTCCCTGCGCCGCATGGCCTGTTTCATGCGAAGCTGGGAGCCATGAGCGTCGTAGAACCCCGCAGGATCGTCCTCTTCCGGCATGCGAAAGCCGACTGGCCCCAGGTGACCGACCACGAGCGTCCGCTCTCCGAGCGGGGCCGTCATGACGCCGCCATCGCCGGACGCAAGCTGACCGACACCGGCATCCCCATCGATCTCGCACTGTGCTCCACCGCCACCCGCACCCGCGAGACGTGGAAGCTCGCCGTCCAGGAGTTCCCGCAGCGGCCGAAAACCGTCTACGAAGAGCGGATCTACGAGGCCTCCCCGGGCGAACTGATCGCCCTGCTCAACGAAACCCCCGACGACGTGCGCAGCATCCTCCTCGTCGGCCACAACCCGGGCATCCACGGCCTCGCCGACATCCTCTCCGGCACCGCCGAGGACGACGCCCGCGAGCGCATGAACCGCCGCGGCTTCCCGGCCGCCGCCTTCGCCGTCGTGTCCTTCGACGGCTCCTGGAAGTCCCTGGAGCCTGCCGTCGGCACCCTGACCGACTACTGGGCGCCGTCCGAGTGAGCCCGCGGCAGGAGTGATCCGCGGGCGGGCGAAGGCCCCGCTGGCGGGCGCGGCCCCGCACACGGGACGCTCCGGCACGCGCACGCGGGGTGTTCCGGCACCCGCACCCCGGACGCACCGGCACGCGCGAGGGCCCGGCACCCCTGGGTGCCGGGCCCTCGCGCGTGCCGGTGCGGGTCGGTACAGCGCTAGCGCTCGTCGTGGGTGTCCGCCGCCTCGACCTCTTCCCGGGTGATACCCAGCAGATACAGGACGGTGTCCAGGAACGGCACGTTCACCGCGGTGTGCGCGGCCTGCCGCACGACCGGCTTGGCGTTGAAGGCGACACCGAGACCGGCCGCGTTGAGCATGTCCAGGTCGTTGGCGCCGTCGCCGATCGCCACCGTCTGCGACAGCGGTACGCCCGCCTCGGCGGCGAACCTGCGCAGCAGCCGCGCCTTGCCCGCGCGGTCCACGATCTCCCCGGTGACCCGGCCCGTCAGCTTTCCGTCGACGATCTCCAGCGTGTTCGCCTGGGCGAAATCGAGCCCCAGCCGCTCCTTGAGGTCGTCGGTGACCTGGGTGAAGCCGCCGGAGACGACCCCCACCTGGTAGCCGAGTCGTTTCAGCGTCCGGATGAGGGTGCGCGCGCCCGGCGTCAGCCGCACCTCCGCGCGCACCTTCTCCACGACCGACGCGTCCAGCCCCTCCAGCAGCGCCACGCGCGCGTGCAGCGACTGCTCGAAGTCCAGCTCGCCCCGCATGGCCGCCGCCGTCACCTCGGCGACCTGCTCCTCACAGCCGGCGTGCGCGGCGAAGAGCTCGATCACCTCGTCCTGGATGAGCGTGGAGTCGACGTCCATGACCACGAGCCGCTGGGCGCGCCGGTGCAGGCCCGCCGCCACGACGGCGACGTCGACACCCAGCGCGGCCGCGTCCGTGACCAGGGCGGTGCGCAGCGGCTCCGTCTCCACACCGGAGACCGCGAACTCGACGGCCGTCACCGGATACTTGGCCAGCCGGAAGATGCGGTCGATGTTGCCGCCCACCTTGGTGATCTGGGCGGCGACGGCGGCCGTGGCCTCCGCGGTCAGCGGGTGGCCGAGCACGGTGACGAGGGAGCGGCCCAGACCGCGCGGGCGGTTGTCACCGATGCCGGAGATGATCTCCGCCTGCATCTTCATCGACTCCGCCCAGCTGTGGACGGTCGCCCGAAGGTCCCCCTCCAGCCCGTGCGGCGGCTCGGTCACGAGCGCGCACAGCACCATACGGCCACGGGTGACGACCTGCTCGATGTCGACCACGTCGACGGAGTAGGCGGCGAGGGTGTCGAAGAGGCCGGCCGTGATGCCCGGCCTGTCCTTGCCGAAGATCTTGACAAGGAGGGTGGGGACGTCGGTCGGCGAGGTCTGCTCAGCGCTCATGGTGTACCCACCGTATCCGGCACCCAGTGCCGACCGCCGCCCAGGTCCGCCTAGCGGACACGGAACAGTGGGTGGCGTGCCGGTGACCCGCGCATGACGACGCGGCCACGGTTGCCGGAGCACGTCCCGCCCTGCGGCCGGCCGGCTCAGCGGGGCCGCTTCGGCCTGCCGGGCGGGGGCGCGGCCGGAGGCGGGGGAGGCGGTGGGGGAGGAACCGACGGAGGGTGCGGCGGTGAAGGCGGGGGAGACGAAGGGGGCGCCGGAGGTGGCGGAGGCGGCGGAGGCGGTCCGTCGTCGGCGTCCCGCGCCGGTCGCTCCCCGGGCCGCGGAGGGTCGCCGGGCCGCCGCGGCGACCGGGGCGGCGGCCCGACGGGCCGGACCATGGTGGGCGCGTCGTACAGGTCGCCGAGCGGCGGCGGCCCGTCCGGACGCCGCCCGGCACCCGGGGTGTCCGGAGCACCCGGGGGCCCCGGAACGTTCGGGGCAGGAGGCTCGACGGGCCGGGCGCCGCCCGCAGGCCCGACGGGTCCTCTCGGCCCGGGCGGGAAACCCGGCGCGGACGGCGCGGACGGCGCGGCCCCACCGGGGCGGGGCCCGGGACCGCCCGACGGCGGGGCGGGACGGGCGTCCTCGGGCGGAGACGCGTCCGTGCTGCGCCCGCTCGGGGGCCCCGGGCGGGCGTCCTCCGGCTCCCGCAGGCGGTCCGGCACGCGCAGGTACGGATTGGTCGCCGGATTGGGCGGCCGGTACGGCGCGCTCGGCGTGTACGGTCCGGACCGGCTCTCACCGGGCCCGGCGACCGGACGCTCCGCCTTCCCGGCCCCGGCGCCCCGAAGCCCGACACCGATGTCCCCCGCGTCTCCGTGTCCGACACCCGCACCCCCCGCACCCCCGTGTCCGACACCTGCACCCCCGTGCCCCACACCCGCGAACCCGCCCCCGACCCCAGCAGCACCGCCCCCTGCACCCCCACCGCCTCCCGCACCCCCACCGCCTCCTCCACCACCCTCCGCACCAAGCACCACCTCCGGCACCCCCACTCCCGACACGCCCACCCCCCTGACACCCCGTGCCAGTGGCGCCGCCCGTCCGCCCGCCGCCCCGGTCGCGCAGGCCAGTGCCGCGCCGACGGCCCCCGCCCCAGCACCCCACGCGACGCCCAGCAGCACCGCCGTGCCGGGGTGCCCGTGCAACTCGATCCCGGCCTCGAAGGCGTCGAACCCCAGCACGGACAGGGAGGCGTCCGCGGACACGTCCGTCAGCCGGGCGAGCAACGGCAGGGCCACCCCGGTCACGACCCCCAGCCGCAGCGCACACCGTCCGGTGAAGCCGACGACGCCGGGGCCGTCGGCGGCGCCCGCCCCTCGGGCCGCCTCGAAGGGCGTCCGTACGGCCGTCAACACCCCTGCCAGCAGCATCATCACGGTGACCGCAACCGCTAACAGCCACACGCGACCGTCCAGTTCGGCCAGTCGTCCCAGCGTCACCGACTGCTCGGTGCCCATGCCCAGCAGTCGGTCCAGCGGAGTCGGCAGCACGCCGGTCAGGACGCCCGTCGCCCGTCCGTCCCACGGCACGAACAGGCCGATGCCGAGACCGAGCCAGGCCCCGTTCGGCGCGCCCAGCAGCGCCGCCCCCGCGATGCGCCCGGGGTGGTCGTCGCCGATCGCCGCGTACGCGGCCGCGGCGAACCCGGCCGCCACAGAGACCAGCAGCACGGTGACGACGGCGGAGACGGCGGGCCGTACCACCCGGTGCACGGCCTCCCACCCCCGCGGCACGGGCGTACGGCGCGAGGCCAGCAGGGCGATCGTCAGGACCCCCGCCGACCAGAGCAGTCCGCCGAGCAGCGTCGGGACCGTGTCGACGGTGAAGCCGACGGCCGCCTGAGCGTCCATCAGGTCTTCGAGCCCGTCCGGCAGCAGACCACCGACGTCCCCCAGGTCACCCAGCCCGGGGATCTCGACCCCACCGCCCCCGCCCCCGCCGGGCAGGCCGTCCAGCCCCAGCGAGCCCCCGTCGATCGTGACGACGTCGTGTCCCGCCCAGGCCAGCCCGCCCAGCACCGCCACGAACAGCGCGACCATCGTGGCCGCGCGGGCGAGGAGTTCGGCCGGGGAGATCACCGCGCCCGCCGTGCGCAGGGACCGCAGGAAGAACCACGACAGCAGCAGCGCCCCGACCAGGCCGACGCCAAGTGGCGTGATCTCGACGGCCGTCACCGCCTCCGCGCCCGTGAGGCCGAACGCCGACAGATCCCCCGACGGCGTCACCGCACCACCCGCCCCGAGCGCCACCACCGCCGCCGTCATCGGGCCCAACGAGCCCGCCGCGTCGGCCTCCAGCAGATGCAGCCCGAGCGCCGCGGTCCCCGCCATCCCGATCAACGCCCAGCTCACCGCGGCGATCGCGGACACCAGCACGTCGGCCCACGGCACACCCGTGCCGCGCTCCGAGCCCCCGACGCCCCCGACACCCGTGCCGGCACCCATGCAGACCCCCCGATCCGCGGTGCGGAGCGGCGAAGATCGCCGTTTCCGTCCCCTCTCGCGTGTGTTTACCACTCTCCGGTCCGGTTTCAACCCCGTCAACGGATACGGCCGAGGAGCCCCTACGCGGTCTTCACAAGGCCCGGCTTTCGGTCAGGGGGCCGTGCCTGAAATAGTTCCCGACGATGTTCGACATCCCTAGACTCCCTGCGACGGGGGTAATTCGGGGGACTACTCAGTGGGGCATGGAGTGCCGGAACTCGTACTGGAATTGAACGGACGCACCTGGAGACTGGATCCGTCCAGGGCCTACACCCTGGGACGTGATCCGCAGGGGGACATCGTCCTTGACGACGCCAGGGTCTCCTGGCGTCACGCCACGGTCAGCTTCAACGGCCGTGGTTGGGTCCTGGAGGACCACGGCAGCACCAACGGCACGTTCGTGCAGGGCCAAAGGGTCCAGCAGGTGGAGCTCAACGCCGGTTCGGCGGTGCACCTCGGCAACGCGACCGACGGACCCCGCCTGAACCTCTCCGGCGCGGCGGCGGGCGTCGCCGCGCCGCAGGCCCAGCCGCAGCAGCAGCCGTACGCGGCGCAGGGCGCCAACCCCGGCTGGGGCCAGCAGGCACCGCAGCAGCAGGCACCGCAGCAGCAGGCGCCGCACGCGCAGGCGCCGCACGCGCAGGCGCCGCACGCGCAGGCTCCGCAGCAGGCCCCGCAGGCAGGCTGGCAGCAGCCTCAGCAGGCCGCCGCGCCCATCCCGCAGCAGCAGGGCCCCGGCGTCGGCGCGGGGGCGCCGCCGGTCTACGGCGACCGCAGCCCGACCACCTTCCACCAGTTCTCCCTCGGCCGCGTCATGCGCATCGGCCGTGCCCTGGAGAACGACCTGGTCGTCTCCGACCTCCAGGTCTCCCGCCATCACGCCGAGTTCCACTCCACGCCCGACGGCCGTATGGAGATCCGCGACCTCGGCTCGCACAACGGCACGTACGTCAACGGCCAGCCGATCGCCAAGGGCGGCTCGCAGCTGCTCGGCCCGGCCGACATCGTCGGCGTGGGCCACTCGACGTTCCGGATCGTCGGCGACCGCCTCGAGGAGTTCGTCGACACCGGTGAGGTGTCCTTCTCCGCCCGCCACCTGACCGTCACGGTCGACGGCGGCAAGCAGATCCTGAAGGACGTCTCCTTCGGAGTGCCGGAGAAGTCGCTGATCGCGGTCATCGGCCCGTCCGGTTCCGGCAAGTCCACCCTGCTCAAGGCGCTCACCGGCTACCGGCCCGCCAACCAGGGCGACGTCCTCTACGACAACCGGAACCTGTACAAGCAGTTCGCCGAGCTGCGCCAGCGCATCGGTCTGGTCCCGCAGGACGACATCCTGCACAAGGAGCTGACCGTCAAGAAGGCCCTCAAGTACGCGGCCAAGCTCCGCTTCCCCGCCGACACCACGGCGGCCGAGCGCCAGTCCCGCATCGACGAGGTGCTGCGCGAACTGAAGCTGGACATCCACAAGGAGAAGAAGGTCACCTCCCTCTCCGGCGGCCAGCGCAAGCGTGTCTCGGTTGCCCTGGAGCTGCTCACCAAGCCCTCGCTGATCTTCCTGGACGAGCCGACCTCCGGCCTCGACCCGGGCATGGACCGCGACGTCATGCAGCTGCTGCGCGGCCTCGCCGACGACGGGCGCACGGTCCTCGTCGTCACGCACTCGGTGGCCGAACTGGCGATCTGCGACAAGCTCCTGGTGATGGCGCCGGGTGGCTCGGTCGCCTACTTCGGCCCGCCGGAGGAGGCGCTGAACTTCTTCGGCTACGACACCTGGGCCGACGTCTTCTCCGCCTTCGAGAACTACCGCGACTACGACTGGGCGGGCCGCTGGAAGGGCTCGCAGCACTACCAGATGTACGCCGCGGACATCGACGCCACCGCGCCGCAGTCCGTACAGATGCCGCCGATGCAGGCGCTGAGGCCACCGAAGCCGCAGGGCTGGATGTCCCAGTTCGTCACACTGGTGCGCCGCTACGCCTCGGTGATCGTCTCCGACAAGGGCTTCCTGGCCCTCATGGTGATCCTGCCGGCCGTCCTCGGCGCGGTGAGCCTGCTCATCGACCCGGACCGCGGCCTGCTGCCGAACCCGGCCAACCCGAAGACCGGCCGGATCATCCCGAACGGCACGGCCACCACGGTCCTGCTGATCCTCGCCGTCGGCGCCTGCTTCGCCGGTGCCGCGAACTCCGTCCGTGAGCTGATCAAGGAACGGGTCATCTACGAGCGGGAGCGCGCGACCGGCCTGTCGCGCTCCGCGTACCTGATGTCCAAGGTGTTCGTACTGGGCATGATCACCGTGCTCCAGGGTCTGCTGGTCGGCGTCATCGGCCTCTCCAGCCGGGAGATCCCGGAGGAGGGCCTGGTCCTCGGCAACCTCACGCTCCTCGAGATGTCGCTGCCGATCATGGCGCTCGGCTTCACCTCGATGATGTTCGGCCTGATCATCTCCGCGCTGGTGAAGACCGCCGAGAAGACCATGCCCCTGCTGGTCATGTTCGCGATCATCCAGGTCGTCTTCACCGGCTGCCTGTTCGCCCTGAACGGCTCGATCGGCGTCAACCAGTTCTCGTACCTGATGCCCTCGCGCTGGGCGGTCGCCGCCGCGGGCGCCACGCTGGACTTCAACAAGATCAGCCCGCCCGAGGAGGGCGTCGGCAACGACCCGCTGTGGGAGCACACGGTCGGCGCCTGGGCCATGGACCTGGCCGCCCTGATCGCCCTCGGCGTGATCTGCGGCTTCTTCGTGGCCCGCTTCCTGCGCCGCCACGAGCCCGAGGTCATGCGGAAGTAGTCCGCACGCGGCCGACGCCGAAGGGCGGCACCCCGACCGGGGGTGCCGCCCTTCGGCGTCGGCGGACCTTCGGCGTCGGCGGACCTTCGGCGTCGGCGGCCCTTCGGCGTCGGCCGACAGGATCAGTACGCGCTGTTGACGTTGTCCATGGAGCCGTAGCGGTGGGCCGCGTAGTTGCAGGCGGCGGTGATGTTGGCGACCGGGTCGTAGATGTTCCAGGACGTGCCCGGGACGTGGTAGGCCGAGAAGGTCGGCGGGATGACCTGGAGCAGGCCCTTCGACGGGACGCCGTTGATGGCGTTGATGTCCCAGTTGTTGATGGCGTACGGGTTGCCGGAGGACTCGCGCATGATGTTGCGGTGGATGCCCGAGTAGGAGCCCGGGATGCCGTGCTTCTTCATGATGGCGAGCGACTCGCGGATCCAGCCGTCGAGGTTGTTCGCGTAGCTCTTGACGGAGACCGGCTGGACGGCGGCGCGCAGGGAGGCCCGGCTCGTGGCCTGCTGGACCTTGCGCTCGGCGGCGGCCTTCGCGACCGCACGGGCCACTGCCTTCTTCCGGGCGGCCGCGTCGGCGGCGGCCTTCTTCTTCGCCGCGGCGGCAGCGGCGGCGGCCTTCTTCGTCGCGGCCGCGTCGGCGGCGGCCGCCTTCTTCTTCGCCTCGATGGCGTCCAGCTTCACGGTGACGCCGGCCAGCTGGCCGGTCACGCCGCCCTTGACGTCCTTCACCGGCTCGGAGCTGTAGGCGACGCGGGACGGGGAGGCGGCGTCCGTCGTGGTCGTGTGCGTGTCGGCCGGCACCACGGAGAAGGCGATGGCGGCGGCACCGAGCGTGGTGACACCGGCGATCGCGATCCTGCGAGTGTTCTTGGGCATGGCGGAATGACCTCTTCGAATAGCGCGGAGGTCGCTCTGTCTGTCCACGGCGGACACGGGTGCTTTCGGCACGAACGCCGCGGGGAGAGCCCGCGGCGCTGAGCGACGGCAGCCATTGTTAGCGGCCGCAAAATCCGGAGGCAATCATGTGACGTACGAAGCCGGATAGTGGATCAGGGAACGGCAAAACGGGACAGACCACAACGTCTGTCCCGTTCAACCCGGACCCTTTTGACTCCTAAGGTCCTTCGTACGTGATGTGCACCCTATGTGCGGGCTCACATCAACCTCTCAGACTTCTCACTGCGAGTTGCTAGAGCAATGCCGAGCGTGAGTGGTTCGTAGCGGGCTCGCCACCGCCCCTTCGGACGGGATCGGAAGGCGTCGTCCGGACGGGACCGGGCCGCCCCGCTCGGACGGGACCGGACCGCCCCGCTCGGACGGGACCGTGGTCCCCGTCCCCCGGCAGGAAGAGGTGCAGATCCCCGAACTCGTGCCACAGGTACCGCCCGCGCAGTGCCTCCTCGTAGCCCCGGTCGATCGCGGCCCGGCCCGCCACCGCCTCCAGCATCAGCAGGTGCGAGGCCTCCGGCTCGTGCAGCCCGGTCAGCAGCCCGTCCACCACCCGCACCCCGCGCCCGGGCGTGACGACGAGGTCCGTCCACCCCTCCCGCGCGCGCACCACCCCGTCCGCCCCGGACGCCGACTCCACGGCCCGCACGGCCGTCGTCCCCACCGCGATCACCCGCCCCTCCGTCCGCCTCCCGCCGCCCTGCCGGACGAGCGCCCCGCGCCCGCCCCGCTCGGCCCGCACGGCGTTGATCAGCCGGGCCGACGCCTCCGGCACCGCGAACCACTCCGGGTACGGCGGCTCGTGCGCCTCCGCCGAGGCCACCCCCGTGTGCAGGGTGACCGGCGCGAACCGCACCCCGCGGCTGACCAGCTCCGTCACCAGCCGAGCGGTGAAGGGCCGCGCCGCACTCGGCATCTCCGCACTGCCCGACCCGTCGGCCGACGGCAGCGCGAACACCGTCTGGTACACCGACAACGGCTGGTCCCGCTCCGTGTAGGAGTACCGGATGGGCCGCCCGTGCCCCCGCAGCAGCACCGGCACCGACCCGCCGGACATCCGCGCCCACCACAGCCGCCCGCCGCCCCCGCCCAGCGCCTCCTCGCACACGAGCCGCACGCCTCCCGGCAGCCGCACCTCCGTCCCCCGGGCCGCGCCCGCCGCTCTCCCCACCCGCGCGCGCGTGGTGCCCCTCCCGTCCGGGTCCCGCAGCTCGACCGCCCACCGCCCGTCGTCCCCGCGCGTGGAGAAGTGCACCACCACGCGCGCGTGCCCGGTCCATCCGTCCACCGCGGCCGCCAGCGTGGGCGAGGTGTTCACCACCAGCAGGTCCCCGGCCCGCAGCAGCCCGGGCAGCTCCCGGAACGCGTGGTGCGCCACCTCCGTCCCCCGCGACACCAGCAGCCGTACGGAGTCCCGGCCCCGGCGAGCCCCGCGCGGCCAGCGCCTCGGCCAACGCCCTCCCCAGGCCCTTCGACGCTCCCGTGATGATCGCCACCGGCATGACAACCGTCCCTTCGTCCGACGACCCGCCTCCGCTCGGCGATGCCCTCACCGTAGGAACCGCCCCGCCCGCCCCGCCTCGGACGCGGGGCGGGGGCCGCCGGGGCCCTTCGGCGTACGTCCCCGCACCCCCGCCGCGCGCCCTACGCCCTACGCCCTACGCCCGGGACCGCGGACCTAGGCCCCGGGCCCCACCCCGACGCCGCCACCGGTCCGATCCCCCTGTCACACCCCGCCGGTACCGTGAGGGCATGAGTCAAGGCCCCCGGTCCGGCCTCGCCGCGGTGAGCTCCGCGCTGCTGGCCATGAGCAGGCACCTCGAGGTGCGCGACGTCCTCAAGACGATCGTCGCCTCGGCCCGTGAGCTGCTCGACGCGCAGTACGCCGCGCTCGGCGTCCCGGACGACCACGGCGGCTTCGCCCAGTTCGTCGTCGACGGCATCGGCGAGGAGCAGTGGAAGGCCATCGGCCCCCTGCCCCGCCAGCACGGCATCCTCGCCGCGATGCTCCACGAGGCCCGGCCCGAGCGCCTCGCCGACGTGCGCGAGGACCCGCGCTTCGAGGGCTGGCCGTCCGCCCACCCGGACATGTCGGACTTCCTCGGCCTGCCCATCCGCGACGGCGACGAGGTCGTCGGCGCGCTGTACCTCGCCAACAAGAACTGCGCCAAGCCGGCCGGCGGCTGCGGCTTCACCGAGGACGACGAGGAACTGCTCTCCATCCTCGCCCAGCATGCCGCGATCGCCCTCACCAACGCCCGCCTGTACGAGCGCAGCCGCGAACTGACGATCGCCGAGGAACGCTCGCGACTGGCCCACGAACTGCACGACGCGGTCAGCCAGAAGCTGTTCTCCCTGCGCCTGACCGCCCAGGCCGCCGCCGCCCTCGTCGACCGCGACCCCTCCCGCGCCAAGGGCGAACTCCAGCAGGTCGCCGCGCTCGCCGCCGAGGCCGCCGACGAACTGCGCGCCGCCGTGGTGGAGCTGCGCCCCGCGGCCCTCGACGAGGACGGCCTGGTCGCCACCCTCCGCACCCAGATACGGGTCCTCGACCGCGCCCACTCCGCGCGCGTGACCTTCACCAGCCGTGGCGTCCGCGCCCTGCCCGCCGCCCAGGAGGAGGCCCTGCTGCGCGTCGCCCAGGAGGCCCTGCACAACGCGCTGCGCCACTCCGGCGCGGAGCACGTCGAGGTCAGCCTCCACCGGCGCGGCCCGGCCGCGGTCCTGCGCGTCACGGACGACGGCGGCGGCTTCGACCCCACGACGGTCCGCAGGGCCGGCCGCCACCTCGGCCTGGTCTCCATGCGGGACCGGGCGAGCGGCGTCGGCGGCAGCCTGGTGGTGGAATCGGCGCCCGGCAAGGGCACCACGATCGAGATGGAGGCCCCCGGTGGCTGACGCAATCAAGGTGCTGCTCGTCGACGACCACCAGGTCGTCCGCCGGGGCCTGCGCACCTTCCTGGAGGTCCAGGACGACATCGAGGTCGTCGGCGAGGCGGCCGACGGTGCCGAGGGCGTCGCCCGCGCCGAGGAGCTGAAACCCGACGTCGTCCTGATGGACGTCAAGATGCCCGGCATGGACGGCGTGGAGGCCCTGCGCAGGCTCCGCGAACTCGACAACCCCGCGCGCGTGCTGATCGTCACGAGCTTCACCGAACAGCGCACCGTGGTCCCGGCCCTGCGCGCGGGCGCCGCCGGATACGTCTACAAGGACGTGGACCCCGACGCCCTGGCCGGCGCCATCCGTTCGGTCCACGCCGGCCACATCCTGCTCCAGCCGGAGGTCGCGGACGCCCTGCTCTCCCAGGAGGAGGCCACCACCGGGCAGGGCAGGGGCGGCTCGCTCACCGAGCGGGAGCGCGAGGTCCTCGGGCTGATAGCGGACGGCCGCTCCAACCGGGAGATCGCCCGCGCCCTGGTCCTCTCCGAGAAGACCGTCAAGACCCACGTCTCGAACATCCTGATGAAACTCGACCTGTCCGACCGTACGCAGGCCGCCCTGTGGGCCGTACGCCATGGTGTGACCGGCTGAAACACGCTCCGGCGCACGACCGGGGGCGTTTCGGGGCGCCCTCGCGGAGCGGTTCCCTCCGGTCCGAGATTCATACCGTCGTGGGAATGTCCCCCGGACGGCGCACCCTTCGCCGGGCGTCCGCGTTCTCCAGTGCGTACCGCGGCGGCTGCCGCGGCACTCGCCAGCAGGGCCAGGAGGGCTCAGAAGTGAAGAACCTGAAGAAGGCAGCGGCCGTGACGATGGTGGCCGGCGGTCTGGTCGCCGCGGGCGCCGGCATGGCCTCCGCCACCGGCGGCGCGTCGGCCCACGGCGTGGCCGAGGGCTCGCCGGGCGTCCTCTCGGGCAACGTCGTCCAGGTCCCGGTGCACGTCCCGGTCAACGCCGTCGGCAACAGCGTCAACGTCATCGGCGTACTGAACCCGGCCTTCGGCAACTCGGGCGTCAACCACTGACACCCTTCGCGGACCCCGGCGGCCACCGGCCTCCCCCGGCCCCACTCCGGGGGAGGCCGGTCCGCTTGTCGCCGTGCACGACCGAGACCGCCCGGCCCGCACGGAGCCCCGCGTCGGAAAGAACACGGCACCCCGTGTGTGACCGGCCCCCGTCGGCCCGCGAGCTCCCACCGGCCCCGGCCGCCCCTCCTACCGACGCCACCCCCGCGAGGCCCTCACCGCACCCCTGGCCCGGCCGCTCCTCCGGCCGACGCGCACCCCGGCGAGGCTCTCCCCGCATCCCTCGCCCCGGCCGCCTCTCCGGCCGACGCGCACCCCGGCGAGGCTCTCACCGCATCCCTCGCTCCAGCTCCTCCACATACGCGTTGTACGCGGCGACCTGCGCCCGCCGAGCCGTCCGCTCCACCGGCCGCAGCGCCTCCCCGCGCGCCGCCATCTCCGACGCGCTCACCGCACCCCCGTGCCCGCGCTCCAGCGCGAGGGAGACCAGCAACCCCACCCGCTGCGCCAGCTCCAGCACCCGCACCGCCCGCGGCGGATACCCCGGCGCGAGCACCTCCCGCCCCTGCTCCGACCGAGTCCGGTACGCGTCGATCGCCGCCTCCGCCACCGGCCCGGACCCCGCCACGTCCAGCCGCGACAACACCGCCGTGGCCTCCCGCAACGCCTCCGCCAGTTCCCGCTCCGCCTCGCCCAGCGACGGCACGTCGGCGGGCGGCGCCTCCCGCACCGCGAGACAGCGCCACACCACCTCGGCATGGACATCGCCCGCGGGCCCGGCCTCGGACACCTCCGGCACCAGCCCCAGCGCGGACCCGTGGCAGATCACCGCCTCCTCCGCCTCCAGCGCCCGCGCGTTGAACTCCGGCGGCCCGCTCAGCCCCAGCGGATGCCCGGACGCGGGCAGCGCGACCCGGAACCCCCTCACCCCCAGCGCCCGCAGCCGCCCCAGAGCGAGCGTGAGTCCGACGGGCGACGCCTCGCCGGGCAGCCCCGCCACCCGGTGCACGGCATCGGCACCGACTATGGCGTGCACCGCATCGTCCGGAGAGACAAATCCGGACAGAAGTGCGTTTCCCCAAGCGGCAAGGCGACCAGAGCGCGGTTCCGAAAGCATCCCCCCACCCTAAGGACCGGACCGATGGAACGGCTCCCCCGACCGGTGGCGTAGATTTTCCCGGAGGGCCGCGCCCACCCGCGCGCGGCGGTCCGAGCCACAGGCGTACGCGACGACCGAGTCCGGCCACACTGCAAGGGGAGACAACGCGCTCATGAGCGATGTTCTGGAGCTTCAGGACGTATCCGTGGTCCGTGAGGACCGGGCTCTGGTGGACCAGGTCTCCTGGTCGGTCAAGGAGGGCGAACGCTGGGTCATCCTCGGCCCCAACGGAGCCGGCAAGACGACCCTCCTGAACCTCGCCTCCAGCTACCTCTACCCCAGCAAGGGCACCGCCACCATCCTCGGCGAGACCCTCGGCAGGCCCGGCACCGACGTCTTCGAGCTGCGCCCCCGCATCGGCATGGCCGGCATCGCCATGGCCGAGAAGCTCCCCAAGCGCCAGACCGTCCTGCAGACCGTCCTCACCGCCGCCTACGGCATGACGGCCGGCTGGCAGGAGGAGTACGAGGCCGTCGACGAGCAGCGCGCCCGCGCCTTCCTCGACCGCCTCGGCATGACCGAGTACCTCGACCGCAGGTTCGGCACCCTCTCCGAGGGCGAACGCAAGCGCACCCTGATCGCCCGCGCCCTCATGACCGACCCCGAACTGCTGCTCCTGGACGAGCCCGCCGCCGGACTCGACCTCGGCGGCCGCGAGGACCTCGTCCGCCGCCTCGGCCGCCTCGCCCGCGACCCCATCGCCCCGTCGATGATCATGGTGACGCACCACGTCGAGGAGATCGCCCCCGGCTTCACCCACGTCCTCATGATCCGCCAGGGCAGGGTCCTCGCCGCCGGCCCGGTCGAACTCGAACTCACCTCCCGCAACCTCTCCCACTGCTTCGGCCTCCCCCTCGTCGTGGAACAGGTCGGCGACCGCTGGACCGCTCACGGGCTGCCGCTGTCCTGACCGCCGTTCCGACCGCCCCCCTTCGCGCTCTGTCGGCGGCACGACCCTCGGTCCTACCATGAACGCGTGGACGACATCGACGCGTGGGTGTGGTGGCTCGTGGGGGCGGCAGCGCTCGGCATACCGCTCGTGGTGACCGCGATGCCGGAGTTCGGCATGCTCGCGGTCGGCGCCGTCGCGGCCGCCGTCGCCGCGGGCCTCGGCCTCGGCACCGTCGCCCAAGTGCTCGTCTTCCTCGCCGTGTCGGTCGCCCTCATCGCCGTCGTACGGCCCATCGCCGCCCGCCACAGCAGACAGCGCCCCCAACTCGTCACCGGCGTCGACGCGCTGAAGGGCAAACAGGCCGTCGTACTGGAACGGGTCGACGGCTCCGGCGGACGCATCAAACTCGCCGGCGAGGTCTGGTCGGCCCGCGCCCTCGACACCGACCACGCCTACGAGGTGGGTCAGGAGGTCGACGTCGTGGACATCGAGGGAGCCACGGCGATCGTCATCTGACCTTGCACAACTCCCGCACCACGCAAGTGGACAGAACACACCACGAGCCGCACGACCGTCTGTCAGACTCGACCAGCAAGATCTTCAACAAGCCTAAGATCTTCCGAAAGCGCCGAGGCGGAGAAGGGGACGGGGAGCACGATGGAACCGGTCATCATCGTCTTGATCATTCTGGTGGTGTTGGTCTTCATCGCCCTGATCAAGACGATCCAGGTCATCCCACAGGCGAGCGCCGCCATCGTGGAGCGCTTCGGCCGCTACACCCGCACACTCAACGCCGGACTCAACATCGTCGTCCCGTTCATCGACACCATCCGCAACCGCATCGACCTGCGTGAACAGGTCGTGCCGTTCCCGCCCCAGCCGGTGATCACCCAGGACAACCTGGTCGTCAACATCGACACGGTCATCTACTACCAGGTGACCGACGCCCGGGCCGCGACCTACGAGGTCGCCAGCTACATCCAGGCGATCGAGCAGCTCACCGTCACCACGCTGCGCAACATCATCGGCGGCATGGACCTGGAGCGGACCCTGACCTCCCGCGAGGAGATCAACGCGGCTCTGCGCGGCGTCCTGGACGAGGCCACCGGCAAGTGGGGCATCCGCGTCAACCGTGTCGAGCTCAAGGCGATCGAGCCGCCGACCTCCATCCAGGACTCGATGGAGAAGCAGATGCGCGCCGACCGCGACAAGCGTGCCGCGATCCTCACCGCCGAAGGTACGCGCCAGGCCGCGATCCTCACCGCCGAGGGCGAGAAGCAGTCCCAGATCCTGCGCGCCGAGGGCGAGGCCAAGGCCGCCGCCCTGCGCGCCGAGGGCGAGGCCCAGGCGGTCCGCACCGTCTTCGAGGCGATCCACGCCGGCGACCCGGACCAGAAGCTGCTCTCCTATCAGTACCTCCAGATGCTCCCGAAGATCGCCGAGGGCGACGCCAACAAGCTCTGGATCGTCCCCAGCGAGATCGGCGACGCCCTCAAGGGCCTCTCCGGCGCGATGGGCAACTTCGGCGCGATGGGCGGCGGTTCGGGCTCCAACGGCGGCGGCACCGAGAAGAAGATCCCGGAGCGCCGCGAGAAGCCGTCGATCGACTGACGGCACCTGACAGCAGAGAGCCCCGTACCCCCTCCGAAGGGGTGCGGGGCTCCGTCCGTACGCGGGCCGCACAGGGCGGCCCTGCGGGGCACCGTCAAGCCGCGTCCACGGCCAGCCACTCCGGCAGCGCGGCCAAGTCCTCCTGCCCCAGGGCCAACAGCATCGCGTCCTGCGGAGTCGGCTCGAACGGCAGCCGCAGCAACGGCATCTCCGCCTGCTCCGGAGTCCGGTCCGCCTTGCGGTGATTGTCCTCCGCGCACGAGGCGACCGTGTTCAGCCAGGAGTCCCGCCCGCCCTGCGCCCGCGGCACCACGTGGTCCACGGTCGTCGCCCGCCGCCCGCAGTACGCGCACCGGTGCCGGTCCCTGACCAGCACACCCCGCCTCGACCACGGTGCTTGTCTTCGGAACGGCACCCTCACGTACCGGCAGAGCCTGATCACCCGGGGCGCCGGTATGTCCACGGCGGCCCCTCGCATCCGCAGTTCGGGGTGGGACTGTTCGACGACGGCCTTGTCCTGAAGCACCAGAACGACGGCTCGGTTCAGCGTCACCGTCGACAACGGCTCGAAGCTCGCGTTGAGTACCAGCGTGTCCCGCATACCAGCCCACCTCCCGTGTGCACCGGCCCACCCCCTGGCGGGCTGGGATCAACTCTGGCCGGGCACGCCGGGATGGACAACGCAATATCTGCTGCTCCCACGGGGGGTGACCCCCGCGACCCCCGGCAACAAAAATGCCCGCCCCTGATCACTTCCAAGACCAGGGGCGGACAAACGTTGAATGAACGATGAGCTGGCTCAGCCGACGGCGTCAGCTCTGCGCGGGGTTCTCGTACTCACCGATCAGCTGGGCGCGCGCGATCGTGTGGAACCGCAGGTTGAAGCCCACGGCGGCGGGCGAGGTGTCCGCGTCCGGACCGAGCTTGTCCTGATCCACCGCGTACACGGTGAAGACGTAGCGGTGCGGACCGTCCCCGGGCGGCGGCGCGGCGCCCCCGAAGTCCTTCGTCCCGTAGTCGTTGCGCGCGTGGACGGCGCCCTCCGGCAGGCCGTCGAACTTCCCGCTGCCCGCACCCACCGGCAGCTCGGTCACCGACGCCGGGATGTCGAACAGGACCCAGTGCCAGAACCCGCTGCCCGTGGGGGCGTCCGGGTCGTAGCACGTCACGGCGAAGCTCTTGGTCTCGGGCGGGAACCCCTCCCACCGCAGCTGCGGCGAGGTGTTCCCCTCCGCGTGGACCTGCGCACTCTTGAGGGTCGCCCCCTCCTCGACGTCCTCGCTCGTCACCGTGAAAGACGGCACGGGAGGATGGAAGTCGTGGGGGAGCGGCCGCCTCTTGTGCTCGGTCACCTAGGTACCTCCTGAACGGTTCTGGAGTCAGTGGTTCCGAGCCTAGAACCAGTTGCGCTTGCTGCCGACCTCGGACAGCCACTGATTGAGGTACGCCGCCCAGTCGGTCCCCTGGTAGTCGTTGAGCCCCACCTGGAACGAGCGGAAGGTGTCGCTGCCCTCGCCGAACAGCCCGGGCTTCTTGTCCATCTCCAGCACGACGTCCATGGCCTGCGCGTCGGCCACGAAGCTCAGCTCGACCTGGTTCAGGCCCCGGTACTGCGACGGCGGGAAGAACTCGATCTCCTGGTAGAAGGGCAGCTTCTGCCGGGTGCCCCGGATGTGGCCGCGCTCCAGGTCGGCGTTCTTGAAACGGAAGCCCAGCTGGATGAAGGCGTCCAGGATCGCCTTCTGCGCGGGCAGCGGGTGCACGTTGACCGGGTCCAGGTCGCCGGAGTCCACGGCCCGCGCGATCTCCAGCTCCGTGGTCACACCGATGTTCATCCCGCGCAGCGCCTGCCCGTCGATCATCGTGATCGGCGTCTCCCACGGGATCTCCAGGCCGAACGGCACCGCGTGCACCGCACCCGCCTGGATCTCGAAGGCCCCGCCCAGACGCTGCTTGGTGAACTCGATGTCCTGCTTGTACTCCTGGTCGCCGCTCTCCACCTCGACCTTGGCCTGCAGCCCGACGGACAGCCCCTCGATCTGCTGGTTCACGGACCCGCCCTGGATCCGCACCTCGCCCTGGACCACGCCGCCCGGGACGACGTTGACCTCGGTCAGCACCGTCTCGACCGAAGCCCCGCCGGCCCCGAGACTCGCGAGCAGCTTCTTGAACGCCATGACTTCCCCTCTACGACCTCTACGACTGGATCCTTGATCCTTCTAAACGCGACCCGGCCGTGGCCGGTTCCGTCACACACCCTGGCAAGCCGAGGGCCCGCCGACCACCCCGACGCACCCACCCGTCTGCACTACGCTCGGAGGGCATGATCGCGACCCCCGACCGTACGCCCCTTCCCCGCTCCTTCTTCGACCGCCCTGTCCTGGAGATCGCCCCCGACCTCCTCGGCCGCCTTCTCGTCCGTACGACCCCGGACGGTCCGATCACCCTGCGCCTCACGGAGGTCGAGGCCTACGACGGCCCGAACGACCCGGGCTCCCACGCCTTCCGCGGCCGCACCGCCCGCAACAGCGTGATGTTCGGTCCGCCCGGACACGTGTACGTCTACTTCACCTACGGCATGTGGCACTGCATGAACCTCGTCTGCGGCCCGGACGGGAGCGCGAGCGCCGTCCTGCTGCGTGCCGGCGAGATCGTCGAGGGCGCCGAGCTGGCCCGCACCCGCCGACTCTCGGCCCGTAACGACAAGGAATTGGCCAAAGGCCCCGCCCGCCTGGCCACAGCCCTGGACGTGGACCGCGCCCTCGACGGCACGGACGCCTGCACCCCCGGAGACACCCCCCTCCGCATCCTGGCAGGGACCCCCGTACCCCCCGAGCAGGTGCGCAACGGCCCCAGGACGGGAGTCTCCGGCGACGGAGCCGTCCACCCGTGGCGTTACTGGGTTGCCGACGACCCGACGGTGAGCCCCTACCGCCCCCATGTCCCTAGGCGCCGCCGAAGTTGACTCGCTCTTGACGGGCGCGTAACGTGGCCCGAGCCGCTGAACCGGGTACGGCATTCGCCTGCAGCCGGAAGCGGCCAACCCACTACCTAGACGCCCCTCAGCAGGGTCGAATTCGTCGTGTCCGCACGCCTGAATTCGAGCTCGTCGGACTCGATTATGAGTCCACGAAGGAATCGGCTAACGTAGTGAATGCCGAAAGGTCGACAGGCGAAAGCCGGAAGGCCCCAGGCAAATCCCGCCGACAGGGAATCGGATCGGAAACGGTCTGATAGAGTCGGAACCGCCGGAAAGGGAAACGCGAGAGCGGAAACCTGGAAAGCGCCGAGGAAATCGGATCGAGAAAAGATCTGATAGAGTCGGAAACGCAAGATCGAAGGGAAAAGCCCGGAGGAAAGCCTGAGAGAGTCTCTCGGGTG
>NZ_JBIVJP010000028.1:0-125659 GCF_044750285.1 Streptomyces sp. NPDC088812
TCGCGGACAGCCACAACGGCCCCTCCAACGTCGCGATCATGGTCAGGTCGGTGACCCACAACCGGTTCGGTCCGTTCGCGGTGAAGTTGCGTTGCACCAGGTCAGGGGCCAGATCGGCGTCTGGGTCCCGGCGGGTGAAACCCTTGCCCCGGCGGGGGCTGATCCCGGCGAGGCCGGCCTGGCGCATGAGCCGTTCGACACGTTTGCGGCCGACGTGGACGCCCTCACGCCTGAGGACGGCGTGCACGCGGGGTGAGCCGTAGATCCCGCCGGAATCGGCGTGGACCTGCCGGATCATGCCCGTCAGGTCGGCGTCCTGGCGGTGCCGCCGCACGGCTCCTTCTCGGCCCGGCGCCAGCGGTAGTAGGTGGATGAGGGGATGGAAAGTTCCCGAAGTACGGGCTCGACCCCCAGGTGCGGGTGCGCGTCGAGGAGCGCGGTCACCTGGGCCGGGTCGGGTCGAGCTGGGCCGCGAAAAAAGCCGAGGCCGTCCGCAGGACCTCGTTCGCCCGGCGCAGTTCCCGCACTTCGCGCCGCAGCTGAGCCAGCTCGTTCTTCTCCTCGGTGGTGAGCATGTCGTTCCGTTCGCCGGCGTCGGCCTCGGCCTGGCGGATCCAGTTGCGCAGGGCCTCGTGGTGCACACCGAGTTCCTCGGCCATGCGGCGAATCACGGGCTTCGGCTCGGCGGTCCGATACATCCGGACCGCACGCTCACGCAACTCCAGCGGGTACTTCCTCGGTGCAGGCATCGTCTGGGCTCCTCTCGTGAAACCCATCTGACCCTCTGTCACCTCTTCCCGCATCTCGGGGGGAACCTCAGAGCTGGTGCGGCTGTGTCTCGTGGCGCCGTGGTTAAGGCGACTGGCTCAACGCTCGGATTCCGGGTTGATCGTCGGCGGGCAGTCTGCTTCCCCGGTGATTGCAGACGGTGGGCGCTGCGTCTCGGTACGGTGGCGCGGTGCGGATGGATGGTGAGTACGCCGCGTGCCGGTTCGTCGTCGTGGGACTGGAACTCGCGCGCGAAGCAGGCAAGTTCGACGTGCTCGGTGTCGCGGCGCTCGCGTTGCTGGGTGCGGAGTGGACGCCTCAATGGCGTGTGCACGCACGCGTGGGGCCTGTGCAGGAGCCGGTCTCCTCAGCGGCAGACCCCTCCGCGGTGGTGTGGGTGGAGTCGGCTGCGGACGCGCTTGCGGCGGTTGAGCGGAAGCTGACGGCTGGTCCGCATGTGGTAGTGGCGCGTCTCGGTCAGGTCGAGGCGGGGATCTTCCGTATGCATCGGGCCTCCTGTCCGCGCTTGGCGTCCCAGGTCATTTGGGATGCCTTGCGTCTCGCGCAGATCGCCTGTCCCTCGGTTGCCGAACCCTCGGAGTCCGCGCTGGCGTCGGCTCTCGGTGTGGAGCTCCCGCACCGGCAGGCGCCGCTCACTCAGGCGGTCTGGGCGACTGCCGAGATCTGCCGGCGGGCGGTGGCGCAGGGGGTGGCTGCCGGCCGGTGGTCCTCGTTACGCCAGATTGGCGATCTTGTGGGGAAGCAGCAGCCTCCGGTCGAGGCCGAGTTCCTCCCTGCACATCCCGTGCAGGAGGCCTTGTTCGACGGGCTGTGACCGTGCACCGGGGCGGGCGGGCATTGGCGGTCGCTCGTCTTCAGCGGAGCGTTGCGAACGCTCGGCTCTGGCTGAATTTCCGTCATTCCCGGGTGGCCGTGGGGGTTGCGTCGATAGGGTCCCCGGGTGCTCTCAGGTACCAGTTCTGCACTCCTGTCCCAGCCGCGTTTCCGGCTCCTCGCGGCGGCCCGCTTCGTGTCGGTTCTCGGGTCCAGTTTCGGTCCGATCGCGCTGAGTTTCGGGATCCTGGCGCTGCCCGGCGCCTCACCGGGGGACCTGTCGCTGGTCCTGGCCTGTCAGGCACTGCCCCAGCTGGCGTTCGTGCTGTGGGGCGGTGTCCTCGGGGATCGTGTCCGCAGCCGCTTCCGGCTCGTGTGCGTGACCGAGACGGCAGCCGCGGCTATCTGGGCGGCCTTGGCACTGCTGTTCGCGCACGGCGGCCCGGTGGTGTGGATCGCGGTCCTCGCGGCGCTCGGCGGGGTGAGCCGGGGTCTGTTCTCTCCGGCGCTTGAGGGCGTGGTCGTGGACGTGATTGAGGACCAGGGTCAGCGGCAGCAGGCCAACGCGCTGATCAAGGTGTCGGTCAACACGGCCAGGTTGATGGGCATGATGCTCGCCGGCGTCGTCGTCAGCATGGCCGGTCCTGCCGTCGCGCTCGCGGTGGACGCGGTTTCGTTCGGCGCCTGTGCGGTCCTGTTCGGTGTCCTGGGCCGGTCCACCCCGGACCGGCCGGTGCGCTACAAGACGTCGGCGGTGCACGATCTGCGCGAGGGCTGGCACGAGTTCGTGCGCCATGAGTGGCTGTGGGTGACCACCGGCCAGCTCACCATCGTGCTCGCGGTGGTCAACTCGGTGGCGGGCCTGTTGGGCCCGATGCTCGCCAAGGCCTATCTGGGCGGGGCGTGGGCGTGGTCGCTGGTCATGGTGGCCCAGGTCGCGGGGCAGGTCGCGGGTGCGGGGTGGGCGGCGAAGCTGCGCCCGGCCCGCCCGATGCTGGTGGCGACGCTGTGCACGGCCGGTGCCGCTCTGCCGGCGCTGCTGCTGTCGCTTCGGGCTCCGCTGCCGGTGGTGCTGGTGGGCGCGGCCGCGTACGGGGTGATGTGGGACGTGACGATGGTGATGTGGCGGACCTGCCTGCAGCGCGAGGTCCCCGACGACGCGATCTCCCGCGTGTCTTCGATCGATCTGCTGGGCTGCCTGGCGGTGCCGTCGGTGGCGCTCGCCGCGGTGGGGCCGCTCGCCACGGCGTTCGGGCCGGGCCGGGTGGCGTTCGCCAGCGCGGTGTTCGTCCTGGCGGCCGCGGGCTGCGCGCTGATGTCCCGGGACATCCGCACTCTGCCCGGTGATCCGCGACCGCAGGCGGAGACGGCGCCGGTCACCGCGGGAGCCGCCTGATCACCCCGGTGGACAGGGCGTCGGGATGGTGCCGGCCTGGGCGGTGAGGACGGCGAGGGTGTGGCCGGGGCTGACCGGCAGGACGGAGTGGGCGAGCCAGCCGGGGGCGAGCACGGTGAGGCCTGGCTGGGCCGTGAGGGTGACGGCCCTGCCCCAGGGGAGTCCGGGCACGCTGGCGGCGTCGCAGCCCGCGCGCGGGTCGTGCAGGCACAGGGCGCCGGACCGTTCGTGCGGTGACCGGCCGTCGGCGGCCAGGTAGCACCAGGCGGTCCAGGCGCCGTGTCCGTAGGCGAGGGGAGTGCGGTGGCCGGCACCCCAGATCTGCACGGACACCCGCACCTCACCGCTGGCGTCGTGCGGGAGCGCGGCCTGCCCCAGGGCGGTGAACACCGTCCGGGCCTGTTCGACGTCGAGGAGGTCGTCGGCGTTGATCTCCCGGACACCGCAGTCGGTACGGTGCACCTCGTCGCTCAGCAGACGGTGGTCGAGGACGGGCTGGATCGTGCCGAGCCAGACCGCTGTGGCCCAGAGGTTGTCGGCCGTGGCCTGCCCGGCGGGGACGGGCAGCGCGTGCGCGGTGGTCATGGCCGCTCCACGGTGACGTTGAAGGCGATGCACAGCCGTGGGGTTTCGGCGGTGTGGGGGGCGACGGCGTGGCGCAGCCAGGAGGGGAAGGCGATCAGCAGGCCCGGGTGCGGGTGGACCTGGAGGGGCGCGGCAGCGTCGGGCCGTGTGGTGGCGAGACGGGCGGGGCGGGGGTCGAAGAGTTCCAGGGCCCCGCTCGCACGGTTGCCGGTCTGAAGGTAGTAGACGCCGGAGACGGCACTGTCGTGATGGGCGTGCGCCTCGTGGAAACCGCCGTGCCCGTAGTGGACGGCCCAGCCCGACAGGCGCAGGGGGGTGTCGGGTCCGGCGTCGGTGACGGCGAGCGCCGCGTCCCTGATCCAGCCGTTGAGCGCGGCGATGGCCGGAAGGTCCCAGGTCAGGATGGAGGGTGCGGACTTTCGGGCGTTGTGCACGCCGAGCGAGAGTGACGGATCGGTCTGCTCGTACTCCAGGATCTGCTGGGCGAGGGCGGTGGTGTCCGCCCCGGTGGGCGTGGTCTTCCGGTAGATCCGGGTGGGCCACAGCTGCTGGGGCGCGCCGCGTACGCGCCAGGTGGCCGACGGCGCCGCGAGCGTGGTCATGAGGGTGCTCCGGTGAGGGTGTAGACGGAGATGTGCTGGGTGGAGGTGACGGCGAGGGGGGCGTGGTGCCAGTCGGCGTACCGGTCGGTGAGGGTGAGTCCGGCGGCCTTGGCCAGGAGGTCGAGTTCGGAAAGGTGGACGTAGCGCAGGATCACCGGGAGAAGCCGGGTGCCGCTCGTATCGAAGCGGATCTCCTGGAACCTGATGATCTGCGCGATCGGGTCGTGGGTGTGGCCCGACAGGGCCAGGTGGGTGTCGGCCAGTTCGCGGATGGCGAGTTGCTGCCGGCCGGCGAGGAGTCCGGGGGCGCGGGGCACGGTTGCCTCGATGACGAACCGTCCGCCGGGCGCGAGTGTCTGCGCGACGCGCGCGAGGCACGCAGCCTGCCGGTCCTGGGTCAAGAGGAAAAAGAAGCTGGAGAACGCCACGTAGATGAGAGGGAACTGCGCTCCGCCCGTGTCGAATTCGGCCATGTCACCGAGGTGTGTCTCGACGGGCCGGTCACCACGGTGGCGGTGCAGCTCTTCGAGCATGTCGGGGGAGATGTCGACGCCGACGACTTTCACGCCGCGGTCCGCCAGGGCGAGGGCGATGCGGCCGGTGCCCACGGCGAGTTCCAGCGCCGTACCGCCGCCGGAGAGCGACGCGAGGAAGTCGGCGGCCGGGGCCGGGTCGCGGTCCTTGTGTTCGGCGTTGTAGTGGGGCGCCCACTGGTCCCACAGTTGCTGTTGCTGACGTGCACGGATGTCGGTCACGCGGTCTCCCGGGAAGTGGTCTCCGTCGGTGCAGGGCGTGTGGCCCGGGCCGGGGTCACCCGGCCCGGGCCACACCTGCCGGTGGTGGTCAGCCGTCGGTCTTCGGGGCGAGCGCGGGGTCGAGGAACGTCTTGCGGGCGTGGATCGTCCCGCCGACCTTCTCGGTGCCGACGAGCTCGTCGACCTTGCCGTCTGCGCCGGCGATCCCGCCGCGGGTCAGGGTGACGGTCACCTCGGCCGACAGGGCCATGTCCTCCTGGACGGCGCCCTCGTGCATCGCGGCGGCGCTGACTAGGCCCTTGTTCACCAGGTCCATGACGTGCTCGACGTCGCCGGGGTCGAGTTCGATGCCCGAGATGTTCGCCCGTTCCTCGGGGGTGGTGTAGCGGGTCACCGCCTGTTCCTGCGGTCCGTCCATGCCTCGCTCCCTCTGCTCGGTAGGGGTGGATGCGGTGACAGTAGGACCGGAGCCGGACCGCAGCCCAGTCACAGTTCGCCACTGGATTAGCGCATTTGGGGATGTTTGCCGGGCGGACGTGCAATTGCGTCTGGGGCGGTAGGACTCCACCCGCGGGTCGCGGCGGGTGATGCTCGGTGTGTGCCCGGTCCGCTCGCAGCCGGGACATCCGGAGGCGTGTTCATGCTCGCGACCCGTACCGTGCACCAGCCGCTGCTGCCGGACGACAGCGCGGTGACGCAGCTGCTCAGGGCCTTCTACGGCACCGGGCGCGCCGGCGGTCTCGACCGTCTCGCGGGCGGTGGCGGGCCGCTCGGCTTCGACGTGACGACGGCTCTGCAGGTCCAGGTCCTGGTCAGCCTCTACGGGTGCGACGGTGTCGTGGAGAGCGGCTGCCACCTCGGTGACAGTACGGAGTACTTCGCCCGCGCCTACCCTCACCTGCCCGTGCGCGCCTGCGACATCGACCCGGCCCGCTCCGCGTTCGCCGGCGACCGGCTGGCGGGTTTCCCCCATGCGCAGGTCCGGCACGGCGACTCAGCCGAGCTGCTGCCCGGTCTGCTCGCGGGGATGCGGCGCCCGCTGGTGTTCCTGGACGCCCACTGGGGGCCCGGCTGGCCGCTCTCGGCCGAGCTGACCGCGCTACGGACTGCGGTGGGTGTCATCGACGACTTCGAGATCGGGCACCCGCGGTTCGGATACGACACCTATGACGGGCAGGTCTGCGGGCCGCAGCTGGTCGCCGACACGTTGCCCGGCCTGGAGCGGATGTTCGTGGGCCACGTGGAGGCCGACTATCCGCTGCCGTGTCTGCAGACCGACCGGCGCAGCGGCACCGGATTCCTCCTCCTCGGTCTCGACGACAGCCCCCTGGCCGGGCATCCCTGGTTCGCCGAAGTCCCGCTGCGTCCTCGCCCGCTGCTGCCGTCCTGGGCGACTGGGCGGCAGGAGCGGTGAGCGGCGCGGTGGTGCTCAGCAGCAGCGTGCGCGAGGCCGCGGCGGCCGACACGTGCGCCCGTGCATGGCCGGTGGCGCGCCGCCTGGGCGTGACCCGCGTGGCGGAGACCACAGGGCTGGACAGGATCGGCATCCCGGTGTTCAGCGCGGTACGCCCGCAGGCCGCCATCGTGGTCGTGACCGCCGGCAAGGGCCGCCACCGGCAGGAGGCGCAGGCCGGCGCGATGATGGAGGCCGTCGAGCAGGCCGTTGCCGAACTCTGCAGCCCGTCCACTCCCCTGCGCTGGGCTTCCCCGCGGGCCATCGCCGCCGAGAACGGCGTGAGACTCGGCGCCTGGTGCCCCCGGCCGGACCGGGTCGTCGACGTCGACGAGCCGCTCGCGTGGATCACCGTGACGTCCGCCGACGGGGAAGTGGAATTCACCGCCCCCGCCGAACTCGTCCTCACGCCCTGCCCGCCCGGGGCGACCAGCGGCCTGTTCGGTTCCACGACCACCGGCCTCGCCTCGGGCAACACCCGTACCGAGCGGTCCTGCATGGTCTGTGCGAGGTCCTCGAACGCGATCTCACCTCGCTGATGAGCGTTGGTGACATCACCTGTCTCATCGCTCCGGACACCCTGCCGCCCGGTCCCGCCCACCTGTATGAGCAGATCCGCCGCGCGGGCCTCGGCGTGTGGCTGCGCTGGCTGCCCGCTTACGGCGGCCACTACATGGCCTGCCTGATCGACGATCCCGACCGCGCGCACCCGCTGTACTGCAACGGCGGCTTCGGTTTCCACCCGGTACCGGAGATCGCCGCCGTGCGGGCCCTGTCGGAGGCCGCGCAGTCCCGCCTCACCTACATTCAGGGCGCCCGCCACGACCTCACCGACAGCTACGCCGTCTACACGGCGATGAGCGCCGGCCAGCGGGCCGCCTGCCGGGCCCAGCTGCTCGCCCGCTACAGCAGCCCCCAGCCTGCCGGCCCGTTTCCCCACAGTGGATCCGCGCACGGTGACCGGACGCCGCAAACGCTCCTGGAGGACCTGCTCGCCGCGACCGAGGCCGCGGGTCTCGGGCCGGTCGGCGTGCACGACTTCGCGCCGCTCGCGGCGCCCTTCCACGTGGTGCGTGTCGTGGTCGCCCACGCCGAGCACCTCACCCCTCTCACCCGCCGTTTCGGCCGCCGCCTCGTCGAACACGTCCGGAGCAGCCGGTGAACAGCCCGCCCGGCGCCGCCCGGGTCCACCTGTTCGTCGGGCCCACCGCGCACGGCCTGCCCGCCGTGCTGGTGCACCAAGACGGCATACAACTGCGGCCGCCGGCCCGGCGCGGGCACGTCCAGGAGCTCGTCGACGGTGAACCGGCCGGCCACATCGTCCTGGTCGACGGCCGTTACGACGATGTGCCCGCCGTCGGGCACCGCGAACTCCTCGACGCCCTGGCAGCCGGATGGAGGGTGACGGGCCTCGGTTCGATCGGCGCCCTGCGCGCTGCCGAACTCCACGGCCACGGCATGACCGGCTACGGCCAGGTCTTCACGCATCTGCTGACCAGCCAGGCGCCAGACGACGAAGTCGCGCTCCTGCACGGCCCTGCCCCCGGCTACCGGCCGATCACCGAGGCACTGGTCGACCTGCGCGCCTTCGCCGCACACCTCACCCACGCCGGCGTCCTCAACCGGGACCAGGCCGCCGCCGCCATCGGCCTTCTGGCGGGCCGGTGGTTCGGCGACCGGTCCCAGCCCGCCTTCCTCGACGCCGTCCGTACGACCGCCGACGACGCGGCGGCCGCGGCGGTGCGCACCCACCTGTCCCGCCTGCCGGGTCTGCGCGTGAAGGCGCAGGACCTGCGCGACTACCTCATGGAGCGCCCAGGGACACAGTCACCGACACCGCCCCGTTCGTGCCCGGCCACTGCGGCGGCTGGCCCTTCCTCGACGACGAGCACGCCCCGCAGCGCCTGCTGACGGCCGTGGCCTGTGTCCGGCTCGCCCGACGCGACGGCCCGCACCCCGCTCCCCGGCCCGACGCCCTCGCTGCCGTCCTCACCCCCGGTGAGGCGCTGCGGATCCGTGCCCTCGACCTTCCCCGCCCCCTGCCCGCCGGCACCCTCGCCCCCCACCAGCGGGCCGCGGTCTCGGCCGCGGTGGACCTCATCGCCCGCCTCATACCGGCGTGGGCTCCCCTCCTGCGGTCGCTGCCCCTCACCTATCTCCCCATGCCGGCCGGCCGCAGCAGTATCAGTGCCTCCTGCTTCGCCTGGCCCCAGCACATCCTGCTCTCCGGCGCCGCCTTCACCGATCCGGCGATCCTCGCGGAACAGGCCCTCCACGAGACCTGCCACCAGTGGCTCTACCTGTGCGAGGAACTCGCCCCGCTGCAGCAGCCCGGCTGCACCCAGCGGGTCACACTGCCCTCGGGCACCAGCGGCCGAAGCCCCGCCGAGCTCCTCGGCGCCGCCCACGTCACCCGCGGTCTCGCCCGCCTGTGGCCGCTCCTCGACGTCCCCGGCCCCGTCCGCGACCGACGCCTTGCCCACCTCACCGCCTACACCCGCGGCTGCCTCGACCTCGTCGCCGCCAACCGCCCCTTCTTGACGGCCGACGGACACGCCCTCGCCGACCGGATCCTGGAGGCCACCTCGTGACTCTCTCCACCACACCGACCGCACCCCCGAGCGGCACGTTCTGGCCCACCCCGCTGTACACCCGCACCATCAAGGAGGGACCGGCCGTCAACGAGGCCCTGCGCACGCTCATCCTCGACCACACCCAAACCTCACCGACCTCCCAGGTCGGCGTGAAGAACGCCGACAAGACCCCCTCCGACGTGCTGCGCTGGCAGCACCCCGCCATCGGCCGGCTCCGCGGCTGGATCACCGGCGCCGCCCGCGCGCTCAACGACCACGTGGGCGCCGGCCGGACACCGTCCGGCCAGGAAACGGAGATGATCGCCGAGGCGTGGGCCGTGGTCTACCGGCCCGACGGCCTCCACCAGCTGCACAGCCACCACGACGCCGCCTGGTCGGGCGTCTACTACGTCGCCACCGGACACATGGAACAGGGAACCGGACTGCTGCAGTTCGTCGACCCGCGGCCCGCCGCAGCCGCCCGGGAGTCCGGCCGCACGCCCCTGCACACGATCGTCCCGGAGCCCGGACTGCTGGTCGCCTTCCCCGCGTGGCTGCGGCACTGGGTCACCCCCTACCAGGGCGACGCGGAGCGCGTCGTCATCGCCTTCAACGTCGGCTTCCGCCGCAGCTGAACACATCCCCGCGAGGAAGGAGAATCCGTGTCCGTCACCGCCTTGTGGCCGACGCCCGTCCACACCGGCCTGCTCAGCGAAGACGATCTCACTCGCCTCACCCCCGATCCCGCGCTGCTCGCCGGTCTCCTGCCCGAGCACCACCGAGCCCGAGACCTGGCTTGGTCCTCGCGCATCGAGACGTGGGACGAAGGTTTCCACGCGGCGCTGCGGCATGGCACGGGCGAGTGGTTCGCCCTGGTCGTGCTCGGTGCGCGCGTACGCGAGCGCTCCGGCTCCGAGGCGTCGGGGGCGTTGGTCCTCCACGACCCGCGGGCCGGCGCCGCCAACGTGGCCCTGCCCGGTCTGCCGTGGGGCCGGCCGATCACCGTGCCCACCATCACCGGCACCCTCGTGCTCGTGCCGGGCTGGCTGGCCTGGCAGATCGCACCCGTCCACGCCGACGAGCAGCGGACCGTGCTGACCGCCAACACACCATAAGACCCGCTCGCCAGCCCCATGTCCGGCTATGCGACCAGTTCGGCAGACCGCCCGGCTGCCGCGCGCCACAGGGCATCGAAGCGGGCCGCGCTCTGGCCGTCGCGGCCCGGGACGAGGCGGGGGCTCACGCCCCCGCTCTCCGTGGCCGTCATCGTGAGAGCACCGTCACCGAGAACCGCCAGGGAAAACGCACCCGCCGAAGCCGCCTCAGCTGCCCAGGACGAGGGCAGCACCCGGATTTCCGTCCCCGGGCCCTCGCTCCCGCACAGCTGTGCCGCCTGCTCACGCATCACCTCGTCACCGCCGACACCGTTCGTCAGGGCGCTCTGACCGAGCAGGACGCGAACGGAGACATCACCACGCTGGGCAAACCGCTGCTGGCGCAGGGCCAGCAGCCACAGGCGCCGCTCTCTCTCCGCCGTCGCCACCGGCGCCAGCAGTGCGTGTGCGTAGCGGGAGGTCCTCAGCACCGCCGGGATCACGGTCGGCGCATACACCGCTCTCAGCCCCACAGGCTCCACGTCCAGGTAGTCCCGGTAGGCGGCGTCGGTGACATCGCTGAAGGAGTGGTAGAAGCTGCGGCCCTGGGCCCGAGCAACCCACTCCAGCACCTGGCCGCGCAGGCAGCCGGAAGCTTCATAGTGTTCGATCAGCCGCTGAATGTCCGCCGGGGCTGCCCGGTGGCGGCCGCATTCGATCCGCGACAGCTTCGACACGCTCAGATAGGTTGCGCTCGCCACCATTTGGAGCGTCAGACGACGCGCCGCGCGAAGCCGGTACAGCTGGTCGCCGAGCAGAAGACGCGCGATCGTCGCGCTCAGCCGGGTGTCACAGACCAAGGACAAGGAGACCCCTCCGTACGCTCGGCGGCCGCCATCCAACGGCCCTGTGCGGCAGGCCGGCGTGCGGCCGTCCGGACCGCTCTCGGTGGATGTGGAGGTGGTGCTGTCAAGCACCCGATGTCTGTACGCCGGCCGCGGCCGGCGTACGCAAGGCCGCCGCCGGTGTGGACACACTCATCGGCTGCTCCTCTTCAGACGGGTGGTCGTGGACCGCGGCCAAAACAGCTCACGTCTGGACAGCCGTGCCAGGTCAGATTGCGGGGATGGAAGGGCGACGGCAGGGGCCGCACGGCAACGCGGAGCTTTCGGAATTCGTCGACCTGCGCCGTCCGGCGCCCGGAGACGGACCAGGCGCCGGACGGCACGTTCCTCAGGTAACCGGAGCCGACCTGCAGGGGGGAGGCGCACAAAGGGGGCCAACAAATCGCAGGCGGTGTAAGGGTGTTCCGCACCGGCCTGCCCGTCCTACGCTCGTGCCCATTCCACGGCTGCGGGGGGCCGTGGTCCCCGACACGATGGGGGGGCTCAGTGCCAGGCACACCACGACGGTCCCAGGGCCGCAACACGGAGCTGGAGCGCCTCATCCAGGCGTCCGGCGCCAGTCACAAGTCGCTCGCCCACCGGGTCAACCAGATCGCCCGCGAGTCCGGACAGGAAACGAAATACGGTCACACAAGTGTCTCCAATTGGGTGAACCTCGGAATGATCCCGAGATCCCCCGTTCCCCGGTATCTGGCCGCTGCGCTGGGAGAACGCCTCGGACGGCCGGTCTCAGTCGAGGAACTCGGCATGTATGAGCGTCAACGCGGCAAAGGTGACCTGGGGTTGGATTTCCCCCGCAATCCCTCCGACGCGATCAGCGTCGCCGCGACCTTCTGGAGAACCGTGGACCGCCGACACTTCCTCAGCAACGGCTTCGCCGTCTCCGCTTTCACCACCCCCGTCACCCGGTGGCTCACCCAGCCCGCGGACGCGGCCACCGCCCACCAAGGCGGCCGGCGCGTCGGCCGCAGCGACCTGACCGAGCTGTGGCAGGCCGCCGACGAGGCCCGCCTGTGGGACTCCAAGTTCGGCGGGGGCAACTGGAAGTCCAGCTCCGTCACCGAATGCCTCCGCCTGCGCGCCGCTCCCCTGCTCTCGGGCACCTACACGGAGTCCATCGGCAAAGAACTGTTCGCCGCCACCTGCGAACTCTCGCGCGTCGCGGGCTGGGCGGCCTTCGACGCCGGCCGCCACGAAGAGGCGCAGCGCCATTTCGTCCAGGCACTGCGCCTCGCACGGGCCGCCGGTGACGTGCAGGCCGGAGCCTACGTGCTGACCACGATGTCCCTGCAGACCATGCTCCGCGGCTTCCCGCGCGAAGCCGCCGACATGGCCGAGGGCGCCTACGAACGGGCCAAGCACTCTGCCGCGCCGCGGGTCCTGGCGTTCGCCAAGCTGGCCGAGGCCCGCGCGTACGGCCGCGCGGGCGACCCGAAGGCCGCCGGCGCCGCACTCACGCACTCCGAGGACCTGCTCGGCTCGATCCGCCCCGACAGCGCCCGTGATCCCGAATGGCTGTCGTATCTCACGCACGCCCGGCTCGCAGCAGACGCCACCGAGATCTACCGCGACCTCGGTCAGCCGCAGGCCGCGATCACCTGGAACGAACAGGCCGACGCCATGCCACCCGGCCGCTTCACCCGCGCCGTCGGCATCCGCCTGTCCATCCTGGCCAGCACCCATCTCCAGGACGGAGACCTCGAACAGAGCCTCCACGTCGGCTCCCGCGCCCTCGAAGTCCTGCGCACAGTGTCCTCGGCCAGAGCCCACGGCTACCTCCACAGCCTCACCGCAGACCTGAAACCCTGGAAGAAGGACAACGAGCACGTGTCCGAGTTCATCAGCAGGACCCGGACCGAGCTGGCAGCCGCCTGACCGGCTCCCCTTCTCCGGCCCGCCTCCCGGCTCCCCCTGGCAGGAATGCGGCTGCTCAGGGCGCCGTGAGGTGCAGTCTGGGCTGCAGGTTTTCGCGGCGCGTGGCCAAGTGCGCGCTCGTGACCTGTTGACTGCGAGCCTGTCTCACGCCATGGCCGCACCGATCAGTCTCAGAGCTGTGGCCGGTCTGAGACTCAGAGGGCCGCCGGGACGGCGCCGTCACCCCTGCGGGCGACGGCGCCAGGAGCACCGAACAGGTATCGTCGGACCCGAGGCCGACCGGCCACCCGAGTTGCCACGGTTCGTGAGATCCGGCCACGGGACCTGAGATCCCGCGTTGGACCTCTCAGGGCTGTCGCGGAGGTACCCCATGGCCAGAACCATATGGTCAGGAGCGATCAGTTTCGGTCTGGTCACGGTACCTGTCCATGTCCAGTCCGCGACCGACGACCACTCGATCCGCTTCCATCAGTACTATCTGGAAGACCTGGGCCGGGTCCGTACCCGGAAGGTGTGCGAGCTGGAGAACCGCGTGGTGGCGAACGCGGAGATCGGCAAGGGCTACGAGTACTCCAAGGACCGGCTCATCCCCATCTCCGACCAGGAGCTGCGCGACCTGCCCCTGCCGACGGCGAAGGCCATCGAGATCGACGCGTTCGTGCCCGAGTCGGACATCGACCCCATTCAGATCGCGGAGGGCTACTACCTCGCACCCGACGGGCAGGTCGCGGCGAAGCCGTACAAACTGCTGCGCCAGGCGTTGGAGCGCTCGGAGAAGGTGGCCATCGCCAAGTACGCCTGGTCCGGCCGCGAGCGGCTGGGCATGCTCCGGGTGCGGGAGAACGCGATCGTCCTGCACGCGCTGCGCTGGCCGGACGAGATCCGTGACCCGGCCGGGCTGGTCCCGCCGCCGGTGGAGGTCTCCGAGGAGGAGATCGAGCGGGCACTGGCACTGATGGAGACGATGAGCCGCGACGATCTCGACGACCCCGAGTTCCGCGACGAGTACACCGAGGCCATCGGCAAGCTCATCGAGGCGAAGCGGGAGAACCGCGAGCCACCCGATGTGCCGGCGCCGGAGAAAGCCGCCGAGGTCCTCGATCTGATGGCCGCTCTGAACGAATCCGTGCAGCGGGCCAAGGCCTCGCGCGGCGAGGACGCCGACGTGCACGAGATGCCGCGGGCCAAGAAGGCCGCCGCGAAGAAGACCACCCGGTCGCGGAGCTCGTGAGGAGCGGCCGGTGCGGGCCTACGGGCGGAGGCTGACGTAGCGCACGGTCGAGCCCCACTTCTTCATGACGGGGGCAGCGCACCACTGACAGAGAGGGAACCCACCTCGACCATACTTGTGCGCTTTGCGCTGACACGCTGCGCAAGGCCCGACCAGGTCGCCGGGGCAGACCAAGGCGGAGGGGTCGGGCTCTGTGACCGGCGGGGTGTCGGAGGTGCTCATCTGATGTGTCCGTTCTGGGTGACCGGCATGAGGTCACCCAGAACACAGCCTAGCGACCGCGGCACGGACGTTCGGTTAGCGCCCGTCCCGTGCAGGCCTCACTCTAAGGGCATGGCTTCCGCACAGCCCGTCGTGGTCTACCCGCCCGCCGTGGACGGCGGCCGGCGGGTCCGCGTGGCCGACCAGTTCCTCGGGATGGCGTACGGCCTGCTGGACATCGCCGAGTTCCTTCGCCGGGCGGGGCTCGAGGACGCCGACACCGAGTACGTCGCCACCTCCGGCCTGATCGAGTGGCGCGGTGGCGGACCGGACGTGTGGCACTGAAGCGCAACCCGGGAAGAGCCTGCCCCGCCCGAACAGGTGATTGCCTGCTCTTTACGCCAGTACCCGGTCGATGGTGGACCGGCTGAGTCCGGTCAGCTCGTGCGCTCGGATTTTGCTGACCTTGGCTGGGCGCCCCACGACCAGCACACCGGAAGTCCGGCACACCAGCCCTTTGACCTGCTACTTCAAGTTGGCAGTGGCTCAGGGCGGCACCTCTCACGCCCGCGACATGAGCGGTGGCGATTGGCGGACTGCCGCCGTTCGTGTCCACCGGTTCAAGGAGCGCGCCTCGGCGTGCAGGCGCACCGGGAAGGGGCGACAGCGCGAGCCGCTCCGGCGATACGTACGCTCGGGCGCCGGCATCTGCAGCGAGGCGGTGCCTTCGAAGCCAGCCGGGTATGTCAGTGGTCGCTGTCAGGATGACAGTATGACGATCATGGGTGTGGCGCGTCACGGCGTCGACGAGCAGCGGATCGATGACGCCCTCCAGCGAGGGGTGCGCCTGGCGGTCGGGCACTGGTCCGACATACGGCACAGCTGGCGGCCGCTGCGCGAGGGGCTGCGGGAGATGCGCGGCGACCTGCTCGACCTTGCCGCCGCCCATACCCTGGAGGATCCCGCCCTCGGCGCTCCGCAGTCGCGCAGGGTCCTGCTCACCGCGGCGGAGTGCGCCCTGGGAGAGCTGGCGCTGGGCTGCTTCCCCGGCGGCGACTGGGACGTTCCTCTTCCCCTCGTCGGCGAGACGCTCACCAGCGAGGAGGTGCGCTACGAAGAGGACCGGGAGCCGGCCTCGCTGTCCACCACCGCCCAGACCTGGGTCGAGGCCTTCGCCTTGTGCGTGATCAGCGGCTTCGTGTGGCAGCGCAGCCGGGTGATCGGTCCGCTGCTCCGCGAGGACTACGCGCCGGCCGTCCGTGACGGAGTGCCGTACTCGAAGCGGGAATCGGTGTCGGCCCCGGCCGACCTCGCCGAGCTGGACGCCCTGTGCGGATACCTGACGGTCGTACGCGGCCCGGTCCCCGGCGCCGTCCCCGGCCCCGTACCGCTGGAAAATCCCGGCCCCGCTGCGCATCCTGCTCGACGACGACCAGCCCGCCTTCGAACGAGCCCTGACTGCCCGGCTCCTGGAGCACCGCGAGAGCGTCGGCGCCGACCCGGCCCCGCGCACCCTGCTCCCGGTGAGGACCATCGCGGTATCCGCGCTCGCTTCCCTGGCGCACGGATGGAAACTGAGCGTCCAGTCCCCTTACCTGCCCGACTCGCTGCTGCACACTCCGCAGCACTGACGTGCGTGCCTGCCAGAAGCGGTTACGTGCCAGCTTGGCCTGACATGCACTGCCTGTCAGCTTTAGTCCGGCCATCATGACCGCCGCTGACACGCCGCCTGCGGACGCGGGGAGCCGGATCCGCCGCACACCCCTTCACGGAGACGGCCCCGGCCTGAGGTTCCCCCGCTGCGCGGGACTCCATCACCTCCCTGCCGATGTTCACCGGCTACTGGAGGACCGGTGGCGCCCGCCGGGCGGCCCGGTACGAGAGGACGTCGTCCTGCGGACCGCTCCTCATGTACCTCACGTCAATCATCCGCGTAGGCGGCGCCGACCCCCGCCCGCATCCGCCGGCACCGGCAAAGCGCTGCCCGACTCGGCGCGGGCCCTCGCCGCCAAGCAGCAGCACGCCCTGGCCCGCTGCCGAAGTCCCGCGTACGGCCGCGCCCCACTGCTGGAGCGGGCGGCGGAGCCGAAGCGCACGGCGATGCTGACCGCGGTGATGCGGCACCTGGAGGCGAAGGCGATCGACGAGGCCCTGGACCTGTTCCATGGCCTCATGGCCACCCGGCTGCTGAACACGGCGAAGCGGAAGACGGAGAAGGAGCGGCTGTTCACGCTGCCGCAGATGGAGAAGGCTTCGCGCACACTCGCGCGGGCGGCGGGCGGCGGCGAAGGTGCTGTTCGAGGAGGCCGGCGCTGTCCCATAGGCGTCCCGCGTCCCCGGGCCTCCTGTGCCCTGTTCTCCCGGAACTGCCAGAGGGGGACAACAGGAGCGGTGTACCGCGCATGGTCAGGAGGGTCAGCTCGTGACCAGCCACCGCAGCGGATCGTTGTAGTAGCCCTGCCACAGCTCGACTGCGGCGGGCTTCTCGCCTGCTGGGATCAGGAAGACCTGACAGACCTTCTCCGACTGCCCGGCGCTCAGCTTCTTCTCAGTGTCGAACAGCGGGCAGTCGGGCCACGTCGCCCGGCCCATGATCACGATGAGGGCCCTGGTGCGGTTGATCATCAGGTCCGTGGTCATGTCGCCGATTCTCATGGCCTTACCGCCCTTGTGGCTGAGGGTGGCCCGCACGTAGACCGGGATGGTGGGCTGATCAGTCGCATCCTGCTCCAGGCCGGAGTTGTCCATGTCGGCCTCGGTGCCAGTCTGTACCTGCGTCACGGCGACCGTGTACCGGGCACCCTTGGACGCCGACGCAACGCTTTCCTGCACCGGGCTTGCCTCACCCAGGCGGAGGGTCGTCCTGCTGGTCGACGCACCACCCGACGGCTGGGCATCAGAACTCCCCGAACCCACGCCGGTGCAACCGGCCAGTCCCGTCACCAGGACCAATGCGCCCGCCAGGGCATAGCTCGTCCGCATTCTTCTCACTCCCCGTTGGTCATTCCCGTCGCCGTGCTGAGCAATGTGGCCCCAGCCGGATGCTGTAGGCACATGATCTTGCCAGACCGGCGCTGTCCGACCGGGTGCCGGTTGGGAGCAGGCAGCGGCCAGAGCCCGGTCCCGTTCCGGCCGCGCTCACCGGGCGCCGTCCGGCTTGCCGACGGTCAGGCAGGGCGCGCGGCAGGTGTCGCGGGTGCCGGTCGAGTGGTTGAGGAAGTTCCGTCGGGAGCGGTCCAGCCCTCGCGGTCGGCCCACTCGTGTGCGGCGGCGAAGCAGTCCCCGGCCCGCCCCGGGTGCGCTCCGGCCCGCCAGGGCGCAGGGGCGTGGTCGCGGCCGTGGGTGAGGACCAGGTCGGCGAAGGCCGGATGGGTGAAGGAGCGGTCGAGGGCCAGGGCGCGCAGCTGCTCCAGCGCGGTGCGCAGGCGTCCGGCCGCCGTGGCGGGCCCGGCGGCCGCGCCGTGCGGGGTGTTCATGCGGCGCCCTGCTCGTGGTCGTTGAGGGAGGCGGCCTCGGCGGTGCATACCGCCACGACGGGCCCGGTGAGCCGTCCGGCCCGCCAGGACTCGGCGAGCCCGGCATCGAGGAGGTCGGCGCGGGTGGCCAGCAGCCGCATCTCCCCTGCCAGGCAGCCCGCCGCGGCGGCGTCCGGGGTGACCACGGACAGCGTCCCCGCGCGGTCGGCGATCAGCACGGAGCGCTCCCCCAGCGTGGTGAGCGCGCGGAGGTGATCCGGGGTCACACGGACGGGCGGCCAGCCCGCCGGAATCTCGCCCGCCATCTTCTTCCCCCTACTCGTCGTCGCCGGTGGTGGACGGTGCCTGCCAGGTCAGCGTCTGAAGCGGCGGCCGCAGTCCGGCGGGCCGGGTCGGCGGCCGCGCCGTGGCGGACGCCGCGTCGCTGAAGAGGGCCTCCGGCGCCGTGGTGACGGAAGGTGTCCGGTCCGTCGCCCCGTCGCGGGCGAGCCGGCCGACCAGTTCCGCGGCGGTGATGCCGCGCCGGGCGGCCTCGGCCTCCAGCAGGCCGCGCGCCGTGGCGAGCGGGTCCGGGGCCGCCTGCCCCTCGGGCGTCCGCCCGGTCATCGGACGCCCGTGCGGGTGAGGGCGTGCAGGCGGGCGAAGTCGTCGTCGGTCAACGGGCCGCCGTCCGGACGGCATAGGCGATTTCGGTGCGGACGGCGCGCGCCGTCACCTCGAACAGCGCCGCCTGGGCCGCGCCGGTCGGCGCCTGCGGCATGTCCCCTGCTCCCTCAGGAGTGTTCACGCGGCACCGTCCCCGAGCTTGAGGGCGTCATAGGCGGCGCGGGCGTAGTCGCGCGGGGTCGCCGCCGCGCCGTGCACGGCCGCCATCGCGGCGAGCAGCCGGGTGTAGCGCGGGTCCGCGGCGACCGCGTCGGACTCCTCCAGCAGCTCGAACTTGCGGGGGTCGCCGAGGCTGCGGACGTTGATGCGGGCGGTGCGGCCCACGAGAGCGCCGTCCAGGTGCAGGTCGTGCTCGATGACGCACGCGGCGCGGCCGTCGGGCCCGATGACGCCGACGCGCAGCCGGCGGTCCCGGCCGGCCATGTACCGGTCGAGGTCGCGGTACAACTGCCTCTCCTGCACCGTACGGCCCGTGCCCGGCGGGACATTCCCCGTCATCCTCTCCCCCTACGCTTCCAAGCCGTCCCGGCGAAGTCGTCGCGGGCGCCGGTAGCCGGCGCCCGCCTGTTGTCGTATCCCGGACGGTTTCGGATTCCGGGTAAGGAGAGCGTATCCAGGATCAGGCGCCGCCCGCCCGGACACGGCACCGTCTTGCCCGACGGCCGGTGTCCCGTCTCGTGGGACGGTGTCGATGTCTCAGACCCGTGGCTACTGGGGCGCACGACACGCCCCGGTAGTCCAGCGGCTGGTCGCGTGCGAGCCGCGGCGTTCGATAACGACGGTCGACGGCTCGGTGCGTGGGTGATCTGGCGCAGGGGTGGAATCCTCGGACCCGGACGACTCATACCGAACCAACGACGAATCGCTTGTGCCGGCGGCCAGCACAAAGGCCTTGGCCAGGGATTCCTTCGCCGTCGCGGCCTTCTTCCTCGGGGGAGATCCGATACGGCGGTGGCCGAGACCCAACTGCCGGCCACCGCCGCGATGGGCAGGACTGCTACATGTCCAGCAGGTAGTCGAACTCGCCTGCTTTGGCGCCGAGCAGAAACGCCCTGGCCTCTCCTGGAGTGAAGACGTGCGGCGCCCTGTCTGGGTTCTTTGAGTCACCCACCAGGAGGTAGCCGTCCTTCGTGCCGATCCGGACGCAGCTCAAGCGGCTGCCGCGTGCTCCAGCAGCGCGTCGAGCTGCGCAGCCGTCCCCTCGGGGTCGGTCGTGTGATGGATGGTGCGGATGCCGAGAGCTTCGGCCGGCGCCAGGTTCTCGGCGTGGTCGTCGACGAACACGCATTCCGGCCCCGTCAGGTCGAGAGCGTCCAGCGCCCGCTGGTAGATGAACGCCGACGGCTTCCGCACGCCTTCCCGCTCGGACAGGATCACCGCGTCGAACGCGTCCTCCCACATCCCCAACGCCTCGTACGGGTTGTAGGGCTCCAGGCCAAAGCTGTTCGAGAGCATGGCCACCTTGATCCCGGCGGCTCGGGCGCGGTCCGCGGCCGCCACGATGGCCGGCTCGGGCCGAAGGTTGGCCAGCGCCCGACGCATCAGGTCGGTGGGGTCGATGCCGAGGATGCCGCCGATCACCCGGTTCCATTCCTCCTGGGTGGCCTGGCCGACTTCGAGCTTCGAGTACACGGCCACGCCCTCGGGGTTCTCGTTGAGAGCGTGGAAGTAGGCGCCCGGCTCAAGACCCTCGGACCGTTCGAAGGCCTGTCCGTTCAGCCGCATACGGGTGGTGAGGACTCCGCCGAAGTCGAGGATCAGGCCGCAGTAGGAGGAGGACAAGAGAGACTCCTTGCGAGACGCGCGTCGTAAGGGCGGCCCCGGCGTTTTCGGCCGAGGACCTTTGAGTGCCCTCCCACGGGGGGAGAGACATCCAGTATCCCCCCTCTGGACGGCCAACCGGCCTACGCTGGTTCCGAGTGCCCTACCCCTGCGGAGAACAGGTCAAATCATGTTAAACGCACGCGAGTTGTTCACGATCGGACAACGGGTCAAGTACTTCCGTGAGCGGCGCGGCATCTCTCAAAAGGGTCTCGGGGAGTTGATCGGCCGCTCGGAGAACTGGGTCTACAAGGTAGAGCACGAGCAGATCCCGATCGACAAGCTCTCGCTGCTCTTCGACCTGACCAGGGTCCTGCGCTGCACCCTTGAAGACCTCACGGGCGGCTTCCTCTCCGGCGTTGGCGCGGGCCTGGATACGGAGCACGAGCACGTCCCGGAGATCCGTAGCGCCCTGTCCCTGCCCTCGTCGATGCTCCCCACCGCTGTCGGCTCGGTGACCGTCGAGGACTTCAAGAAGGACGTCGACGAGGCGTGGAAGGTGTACGAGACGCAGTCCAAGGGCCGCTATCAGGACGTGGGCGCCCGCCTGCCCCTGCTGCTCCGTCAGGGACATGCAGCCCTGCGTGACGCCACCGGCCCTGACGAGCAGGTGGCGCTGCGCCAACTCGTCAGCCTGTACGGGCTTCACCAGATCTGGCTTCGCCGTGTGGGAGAGCCCACCCTAGCCCGCATCGCAGCCGACCGGGGATTGTCACTCGCCGACAACGCCGGCGACCCGGCCCTCATCGCGGCCGCCGCCTGGAACCTGTCCTGTGTCCTGACCTCCGCCGGTGAGGTTCACGACAGCGTCGAGCTGGCGCGGGCGACGATCGCCAACTGCGCCCCGAACGACGACTCGCCGACGGAGCACTGGTCAGCGATCGGAGCCCTACACCTGCAGGCAGCCGTCGCCGCAGTGCGCGCTGCGAAGGGCCCCGTCGCCTGGGACCTCTACCGGGGGGCCAGGTTCGCGGCCGCGCGCGTCGGGTCGGACCGCAACGACTGGCACACCTGCTTCGGGCCCACCAACGTGGCGATGCACGAAGTGCACCTGACGGCCGAGGAGGGTAACGCGAGCGAGGCCCTGCGCTTGGCGGACACGGTGGAGATCAACCCCGAGCTGCCGCTGGAGCGGCGCACGCGGTACTTGATCGAGGTCATGAACTGCAACCGGATCCAGCGTGACGACTACGCCACGGTGCACGTGCTCACCAAGCTGATGGATCAGTCGCCCGAGGAGATCGTCTTCTCTCCGCTGGTCAGGGAGGCAGTGACCGACCTGCTCAAGCGGGAGCGTCCGCTGTTCCGCGACGATCTTCGCGCAGTGGCCAGCCACATGGGCATCGCGGCCTGACCCTGAACTGGCCATTCCGACCCTGAACCCCAGTCAGCCCTGAACCGCATTCAGGGTCGACCCGGGGAAATGGTTCTACGTTCTTGTGCCATGACGAAGGGTCACTCTGCGGAGGGGCCTTCCGGTGCGTCCTTACCTGCTCTGCGGGTAGAGCGCGCGGAAGGCAATCCGCTCCGCCACACCCAGGCCGGCCGAATCTCCGTCCCGCTCCGCCTGATGCGGGGAGCCGATCGAGTCGAAGACCTGGCGCTCGTCCTCACGGCCGAGCAGATGGAAGCCTTCTACGAGGAGATCGGCGCGATCCTCTACCCGCGCCGAGTGGCCGCCCCTGCCCCGGCGGCGGAGGCGGCGTCATGACCGGCCCGCGCCGTACAGCGAGCGACCGCGTTCGGCGTCTCGCGCTTGCTGATGCGGCTGCGGCCCCCGGCTTCCCGACGGCCCCCCTTCTGCACCGCCTGCCACTGCAGCGGACGCGCCGCACGCAGCTCTTCGCCTCCATGACCGAGCCGGAGTTCAGGAGGCCGCGGAGATGAGCACCACTGCATCCCTCGCCGAACAGATCACCGCGTTCCTGGACGGCATTCCCTCCCCCCACTGGCCGGCCGTCCCGGACAGCCTCAACGACTCATGGTGGGGCATTGACGAGCAGCCGCGCATCCCGGCGAACCAGCAGATCCGCCTCGGGCGCCTTTCCCGCTCGACCCTCGACATAGCCATCACCCGGCCCGGAGCGCCCTTCAAGGTGGTGGTCTACGCCAACGCGCCGGGCGGAGACCCGTCCCGCTCCCTCTCGGCCGCAGAGGCATACGCGCTCGACTGCGGGTGGCATGTCGTAGGCCGCTTCGTCGACGTCACCACGGACACGCAGCCGTGGGAGCGGCAGGAATGGCCGAAGGTGCTCCGCAAGCTGCGCGGCGGCTTCGCCCAAGGCGTGGTCACAGACGACCGGTCCGCGGTGTCCGTCACCGATGAACCGTACGAACAGACCCTGCGCTGGCTCTTCGACCACTTCAGCTTCGTCGCGCACGCCCGGCCACGCCCCGCCGCACCGGCGGTAGCTCGATGACCTCTCCCCCACCCCCGAAGGAACTGATCCCATGCCGCCTACCGCAACTGTGGAAGAGCCCCTCGCGCTGCGCGAACCCGGCCAGGGCTGGCGCCGGCCGTCCTGGACGGACAACCGGGAGGCCCTGGAACGCATCGTGGAACTGCTCCGCGCGGGTCTGCCCATCGACAAGGCCTACGACGACGTCGCCACGGTCATCGGAGACGGCACCACCGCGACCGAGGAAGAGATCACCGTCCTCGTCGCACGGTTCCGAGGCACCCCTGAGTTCCCGGGGCACCTCAACGTCCTGATCGACGCTGTCGAGAGGCAGCAGTCCGGCGAAGACCCGCACACACGAGAACGGCTCATCTTCCGAGCCCGGCGGGTCAGGGCGGAGACGGCGGCCGGAGCTTCGCTCGGACACCTGCGCCGCCTGGCTTCCGCTGCCGAGGACCTGCTGGAACTCCTGCTGCCTGACGACGAGGCGGAGGCAACCCCGTGTCCCCCCCTGACACCGATGACGGAGCCGGACATCACCGTCATGCCGCCGGCCGAGGCCTATGACTTTGACTACTTCCACGGACGAATCGACGCCCACCTCCTGTCGCGCAGCATCGCCATCCGGGTGTTCCGCATGCCGCTGCTCGCCGTTCCGGTGGGCGGGAGCAGGCGCGGCGGCTGGTTCGGTGTTGACGACCTTGCCATCGCGCTGGCCGTCCGTGACGTCTTGGCGCCCTTGGGCGGGTTCCCCGACCTGCGCATCACCTGGCAGAGCGAGCCGCGCAGTTCGTACGTCGTCGAGTGGGGCGACCGCCCTCCGGCCACCTGGCCCGACGAGAACGTACGCCTGGCCTTCTACGGCCTCATGCGGCCCGGCCCCGGCCAGCCTCGCACTCCCTCTTCGGCTGTCTCCAGCTGTTCCCCCACGGCTCCGTAGAGCGCCGAGGGCCCCAACCGTCCTGCACGCCCGGAAGGAAGAAGACCTCCATGTGTCGGCACGACCCCCCCTGCCCCGCCGTGGAAGCGGCCGATCGTGAGGCGGCCGCCGTCGTCTCTCACTGCGCCGAACAGGGATGGGCCCTGCTGTGCAATGGGGTCTTGCTCTTCGACGACACGGGCGAGCTGCTTCCCAGCGGCAAGGTTGTTCCCCCGCTCCGCACCGTCCCCGCGAGCGTGGCGTCGTGAGCGGGGCCGGACCGCGCCAGTTCCACTGGCGGGGGATGCGGGTGCCGTTCATCGCGCCGTGGACCGGCGAGAAGCAGACCCCCGTCCCGCTCGTGCGGCGCCCCAGCCTGCTCGGCGGCGGAATCGGGTACGAGGGCGAGCACCCCCGGCTGGATCGGCGTAACGGCATCCTCTGGGTGCGCATGCCGGCGGTACGCGGCGCCGGCTACCCGCGTCTCGCTAAGGTGCACGCGCTGCGGCAGCGGCAGGCCATGGCGCACATGCTGTGCCAGGTGTGCGGTCGCTCCACGTTCGGTCGCGAGGACGGTACGCATCTGTTCCTCATTGCCGAGCGGAGCGGAGTGCCGATCGCGGAAGGCGAGAAGACAGCCGTACCGCCCATCCACGAGCCGTGTGCGGCCGAATCGCTCCAAAACTGCCCGCACCTGCGCGATGGGGCCGTGGCCGCATGGGTGAAGAACCCGCTGCCGTGGGGCGTGGCCGGCATCGAGTACGCCCCCCTCACGCTCGCTCCAATCCCCCCAGCCCGCGAGGGCCAAGAGCTGACCTTCGTGCCCTATGAGTCTCCGCGTGTGCACTGGACCATCGCCGCGCGCGACGTCGTCTCCCTGCACGACTGCACCCCCGTCGACGTCAGGCACCTGATGGCCCTGGCCGTATAGACCCGTCCGGCGGTTCGGTGCCCCCTCGCCTGGACCGTCGGACGCCTCAACACCGGCGCGGGGAGCGGGCGCCTCCTCCTCGACGCCCCCGCATCGGCCGCCCAGACTCACCCCCTTCCACATCAGGAGAGTGCCTTGTCCACAGTCTCGAAGACCTCGAGCGCCGTTCTCGCCGCCGCGGCGGTCGGGGTCGGGGTCATGCGCGTTCTGCAGGTCGAGCGGTATCACCGGCGGAAGCTGGCACTGCAGGCAGCGGAGATGCATCAGGCGTGGCTGTCCGACGTCGCCTCGAACGAGACGCTGCGGGCGGCCTGGGCGCCGCCGGGCGAGAAGCTGACGTCCGACGACTACGCGCTGCTGGTGCACTGCAACCGGCAGGTCTCCCTGCTGTCCGCCAAGTTCCGGGCGGGGCTGCTCGACCGGCACGCTCTGCGCGTCCAGGCCCGGTGGCTCATGGAACGCGAGATCGGCCGGACCTACTGGCGCGAGTTCAGCAGCTTCCGCGAGCAGGAAGCCCAGGACCGCGTGGACCGCCTCTTCAACCAGGTCCTGGCCGACGAGTACATCGCCTTCAGCGCCCCGGACACGGTCGCCGCCTGACCCTCGCTGCGCCCCTGCCCTCACCCGATGACCCGTCGGCGGCCCGGTGACCTCCCGGCCCGAACCGTCGGCGCACCAACCCGTCCCACCCACCTCTGTCCCCGATCAGGAGGGTGTCTTGCTCACAACCCAGACCTTCCGCAGCGTCGAAGGCGCCTACGTCGCCTTACTGCAGAGAGCTACGAAGAAACCCGAGCACCGGATCGACGCGCGCGGCAACGCCGCCCGCGAGGTCATCGGTGCCAGTTTCCGCCTGCCCGACCCCCGGCAGCGGCTGCCCTACCTGGCGGAGCGGAAGACGAACCCCGTCTTCCAGTTCGCCGAAGCGCTCTGGTATCTCGCCGGCCGCCGCGACCTGGAGATGATCGGCTACTACGCGCCGTCCATGCGCGCCAGCAGCGCGGACGGCATCCACCTCGGCGGATCCGCGTACGGCTACACCCTGCTCCACCCGGCCGACGGGCACCGGTCACCGTTCGACCTCGTCGTCGAGCTGCTGCAGAACGAGCCCGACAGCAAGCGCGGCTACCTGCCCGTGTTCTCGGCGGCCGAGCTCGCCGAACGCTCCAACCCGGACGTCGCCTGCCTGGCCGGTCTGCACCTGCTGCCCCGTGATGGCCAACTGCACATGGTCTGCAACATGCGGGCGAACGATCTCGACTGCGGCCTGTTGTCCGACGTGTTCTCGTTCACGATGATCCAGGAGTACGCGGCCATCCAACTCGGGCTGCGCCTGGGCGCGTACACGCACACGATCGGCTCCGCGCACGTCAACGACCACAACGCCGACCGGGTCCGTCGTGTGCTGGAGGAAGCCGCCAGCCGCCCGGCGGTGCACTTCGCCTTCCCACCCATGCCCGTGGACACCACCGCGGCGACGATCGAACACCTGCTGGTCCACGAAGAGGCACTGCGTACCAACGAGCTGTGCTACACCGCCCTGCACATCCAGAACCGTCTCGGCCTGCATCCGTACTGGCAGCAGGTCGTGATGCTGTTCGAGCTGTACCGGCAGATCCAGCACGACCAGGTCGACGCCGTCGACCCGGCCCTCCTGCACGCCCTTGACCCGGGCCTGCGCTGGCTGGTGGTACGCAAGTGGCCGGCCTGCGCCGCAGCGGTCGACGGGGGTGCCCAGTGAGCGCCGGCAAGCCGATGAGCGGCGCCGTGGTGGGCGGGGTCGACTTCGACCGGTGGGCGGTCGTCCTGTGCAAGCCCGACGCCGTGGCGCGCGGGCTGACCTCCCGCATCCTGGAGATGGTCTCGTCCGCAGGCTTCACCGTCACCGACCGCATGGACGTTGTCGCCGCGCCGTGGCAGGCGCACGTCGCCTACCGCGACATGCTCGCCGCCACCGGGCGCAGCGACATGCGCGACCTGCCCTCGTACATCGATGCCGCCTACGCAGGGCAGCCCGTCACGCTGGCCCTGGCGCACGGTGAGCCGGGTATTCACGCCCGGTTGCGGCAGCTCATCGGCCACACCGACCCGACCCGTGCTGTGGCCGGGACGATCCGCGGTGACCTGGGAGACGACAGCCTCGCCGTCGCGCGGGCGGAGAACCGTCTCGTGCGGAACCTCGTGCACGCCTCCGACGACCCCGCCGGAGCCCGCCGCGAGTACGGCACGTGGTACGGGCCGGGCCGCCGTCTCCAGATCAGCGATTTCGACCGCTGCTCGGTCGTCCTGTGCAAGCCGGACGCTGTGGCGCGGGGCCTGGTCGACTCGGTGCTCGAACGGATCGCCGCCGCCGGCGCCACGATCGCCAACCGGATCGACGTCACCGTGCAGCCTTGGCAGGCCCACGTGCACTACTGGGACCTCTTGGTCGATGCCGACTGGTTCCCCGACCGGGACATTCCCGCGTGTCTGGACAACGCGTACGCGGGCAAGCAGGTCACCATCGCCCTCGCATATGGCGAGCCGGGCATCCACGGCCGCCTGCGCCAGCTCATCGGGCACTTCGACCCCACTCACGCGGCTGCTGGCACCATCCGCGGCGACCTCGGCAACGACAGTCTCGAAGCCGCTCTCGAACAGAATCGCCTCGTGCACAACTTGGTGCACACCTCCGACGACGCGGACGCGGCCCGCCGCGACTTCGGCACCTGGTACGGCGCCCGCCGCCGCTTGCTGCTCACCGCCCCGTCGGTCGGCGTCCCCCTTCAGACCACGCACACCCCCCGCTGACCGTCCCCTGCCCGGAGGCCCCCCTGTGACTGCCCCCTCGATACCTCGCCGCCGCCCGCTGCCCCTGCTCACCACCGAGCAGATCAGCGGCCTCAACCCCGGCCTCGCCGACGTGATCGAATACCGCAAGTCGGGCCTGTCCCTGAACCATGTCGTCGGCTGCCCGCTGGACTGCGGCTACTGCGTTCGGCACCTGTTCGGCAACTTCGAGATGAAGACACCGCGGGCGCTGATGCGCGACGAAGCCGCCGTCACCCTGCTGGTCAGCCACCCGTACTTCCGGCCGCACAAAACACCCATCCAGGTCTTCAACCGGGCCACCGACCCGATGCTGCCGGTGGTCAAGCCCCACACGTTCGAGGTCCTGCGGCTGCTCGACGAGCAAGGCCTGACCAACCACGTCCTCGTCATCACCCGGTGGCGGGTGAGCGCGGACGACTGCGCCGTCCTGAACTCTTTCAAGAACCTGCGCCTGACGGTCCTCGTCACCTACTCCGGCATCGACCACCGCGACATCGAGCCCGTCAACTCCACGTACGCCGCCGACAGCCTGCGCATGCTGCATGAGCACGCCGAGCACTACCGCACCGTCCTGTACTGGCGGCCGATCGTGCCCGGCCTCAACGACTCCGACGAGCACATCGAGCGGGCCCGCGAACTGTCCCTGCACGCGCACGCCACCGTCTTCACGGGCCTCTTCTTCCGCGACGAGATCAAGGCGTACTACGAGGGCCATGGCATGCCGATGCCGTACGACGACACGGCCCGGCGGAAGATCATGCCAGAGCAGGCGGAGCAGCGAATCCTGGGAGCCTTCGACCTGCACAAGGCCGCCGGCGGAGCCGAGTGGGGTGCGCTGTTCCGCAAGACGAGCTGCGGAGTCGCCTACGCCTGGGGCGAGGCCGACTACAACGGCCACTACGGCATCCGAGAACTGTGCGACATCTGCCCGCCCGAACAGATCGCCCTGTGCAAGAAGGGCTGGGTCAAGCCGTCGCTGGACGCCGTCGTGCACGAAGCGCGCGCTCTGGGAGCGGTGGGCGACGTTGAGGTCAACGACCGTGCCATCGTCGTCGAGGGACTGGACGAGCCGCCCCGCTACTACCTGCAGCACGGGTTCGGCTACCAGTGCCACGACCGGAGCAAGCCCCACCACTACCGCCAGCACGGCCGGGCCCCCATCGGCTGGGAGGCGGAGGACGGACCCGACACGCCATGAACTTCGCCACCTGGCCCGCGCTGCTCGTCGTCGACATCGAAGGCAACGGCACCAACCCCCCCGACCTCGTCGAAGTCGCCGCGCTGCCCGTCCGGGACGGACACCCCGACAAGGGCACCGCGGGCTGGTGGCTGACCCGTCCGAACCGCCCAGTCACCCCCTTCGCCGCCCGAGTGCACGGCTGGACCAACGATCACTTGGCCGACAAGCCGGCATGGGCCGAAGTCGCCGACCAGGTGCGCGCCTTCCTCGGCAACGCATGGATCTGCGCACACAACGCGCACACCGACTACCGCGTGCTCAGTGCGCACCTGCCCGGCTGGGAGCCCGCGGGCGTTCTGGACACGCTCCGGCTGGCCAAGGACACCTTCCCCGACCTCGGCAAGTACAGCCTCGACCGGCTTATCGAGCACGTGCAGCCCGACCTGCGCGAAGCCCCCGGCGACCGTCACCGGGCCACCTTCGACGCCTTCGCCACGGCGCAGCTCCTGATCGCCATGGCCTCCCGCTACGACACCTGGGACCAACTGGTCGGCGCGGCCGTGCCGCCCGGCCTGCCCGGCGCCCCCGAACCAGAAAAGGACCCCACCCTGTGGTGACTTCCTCCGCCCAGCCCCTGCGGATCGCCGTGCTCGGCACCCACTCGACGGGCAAGACGACGCTCCTGAAGCGCATAGAGATGGAACTGCGCGGCCACGGCCTCACCGTGGCGCGCACCGGCCAGCTCGGCAAGCGCGCAGCCGCGGCCGGCCTGCCCAAGATGCAGCACCACACCGTCCGGTCCACCGAGTGGATCATCGCGCAGGGCATCGTCGACGAGACCAACGCCGCCGCGCAGGGCGCCGAAGTCGTGCTCATCGACCGCGCCGCCCACGACGCCATCGCCTACTTCGAGGCAGCGATGGTGTTCCGGGCCGAGACCCCGCCCCGCCTCGAACGCGAACGCCTCCTGGCCCTCGCCTCCACGCAGCTCCCCAAATACGACCTGCTGTTCGCGACCGTGCTCGACGAGAGCGTGCCCATCGACACCAGCCACGACTACGACGCCCACTTCCGGCGCCTCGTCAACGAGCGCGTGCACCGTCTCCTGGCCAACGACGTCATCCCCCACCGGCGGGTGACCAGCGATCCCGACAGCCAGGCCCACGCCGTTGAGGTCGCCGTCCAGCGCTGCCTGAAGGAGGAGCTCGTATGATCCCCGCTCCGCCCGCCGGCAGCATCACCATCGCCGGGAAGACCGTCTCCCGGCTCGGCTTCGGCACCATGCGCCTGACCAACCCCGGAACCTGGGGTGACCCGGACGACCGCGGCACCGCGCTCAGCATCCTGCGCCAAGCCGTGCACACCCACGGCATCAGCCACATCGACACCGCCGACGCCTACGGCCCCCACACCGTCGAACACCTCATCCGGGCAGCGCTCTACCCCTACCCCGACCATGTGCTGATCGCCACCAAGGTAGGCATGCTCCGCCCGGCCCCCGGCCAGTGGAAGCCACTCGGTAACCCCTTCTACCTGCGGGCCTGCGTCGAAGCGAGCCTTCGGCGACTGAAGGTCGAGCGCCTGGAACTGTGCTACCTGCACCGCATTGACCCCGAAGTATCGCGCGACGACCAGATCGCCGTACTGGACGCCCTGCGGGACGAGGGGAAGATCGGGCACTTCGGCCTGTCGAAGGTCACGCCCGAGGACATCCGGTACGTGCACAAGTACCTGCCCGTCGCCGCGGTGCAGAACGTGCTGAACACCACCGACCGCGACGACCCGGCCGTGGAAATGTGCCGCGACCTCAACATCCCGTACGTGGCCTATCGGCCGCTGGACGCTGGCGTTCTGGCCCAGGTCCACGGGGTCGCCGCTCCGCTGCACTGGGTCCTCTCCCAGGGCTCGCACGTCGCCGTCATCCCTGGCACCAGCCAGCCCCGGCACCTCGACGAGATCGTAGCTGCCGTGCAGGACGGTCCGGCCTGATGCGCAGCGCAGTGGCCACCGTGCCCGCGCGGCGCCGTCCCGCCGCCTACGAGAACTGGCGGCCGCCGGTGGTCGGCGTCTCGCTGCTCGTTCCGGTCGGCGCCGACTGCATCACGGTCGTCGATCTGCGCGGCATACTGATGCTTCCCGTGGGCGGCGTGTATGACGGGCAGACGCCAGAGGAAGCCGGCTACCGGGTGCTCGTCGACCCCTCCGGCGGGCTGAGGCTCCTGCGGCGCGTCGCCGTCGACTGGGTGCAGACGCGACGCAGGAAGGTGATCACCCACATCATGGCCGCGGCGCCCATGACCCGCGCCGCGGCGACGGGCCTGGTGTACCGGGACCCACGGGCCACCGTGCGCGTCATGTCGACCCTGCAGTTCTTGGATCAGTGGCCGACCGGGCGGACGCGTCTCCTCGTCAGCCTGCAGGCCCTGGCGACCGGAGACACAGTCGGCCCTGTCGCCGAGGTGACCGTCCATGGGCACCGGATGGTGGCCGGCGCCGGTCTCTTCCCCACCTACGAGACCGGCTCCCAGGTCGCGCACCTCGTCAGTGCCGGCCTGCGGGAAGCCGTGGACGCCGCTTGGCCCCGGGAGGAGACCCGCGAGAAGCTCGTGCGCGCGGCTGAGGCCATGGAGCGGAGGGCCGCGTCGTGACCGTCGCCCGGCTGCTCGCAGTCCTGCTCGGTGCCGCCCCGCCTGACGAGCCCATGGCCCGGCTGCTCGTCCTGGATGAGGAGGCCTTCACCCAGCGCGTCCGCCTCGCGTGCCCCGCCGACGGCGCGGACACTACGGGCCGTTGCATGCCTGACTTCGCCCGCGTAGGGGGTGAACGCGGCCCTCGCCCGCCTCTACGCGCGATCTGGCATCGCCTTCCGGGCCCGGACCGGAGAGCAGGTCCGCGACCTGCTGCGCTCCTGGACGCCGCTGGAGGCCGACGGGCCGTTGACCACCGTCTCCTGTCGCCAACCCGCCCCCTTGCACGAACGCTTCGACCACTCCGACGCCTACGCCATCCTCGCCTCGCCTGGAGACCGCACCCCATGACCACCGCGACGCCGATCCCCCTCGCCCCGTCTGCGCGCCGTCCGCGCATCGAGGACTACGCCCTCATCGGAGACACACAGACCGCCGCCCTGGTCTGCCGGGACGGCAGCGTCGACTGGCTGTGCCTGCCCCGCTTTGACTCACCGGCCGTACTCGCCAGCCTGCTGGGCACGAACCGGAACGGGTTCTGGCGGATAGGGCCCGCCGTCCCCGCCGGTGCGTCAGCCCCGTACGCCGACCGCCGCCGCTACGTGGGCGACAGCCTCATCGTCGAGTCCGAGTGGGACACCGCGGCCGGCACCGTCCGCGTGCTCGACCTGATGCCGCCCCGTGACGGGCACGGCCCGCAGCTGGTCCGCATCGTCGAAGGCGTCTCCGGCACGGTGGAGATGACGTCGGCCCTCTCCCCGCGGTTCGGCTACGGCCGGACGAGGCCGTGGATCCGAGAGCAGGACGGCCGGACCGCCGCGGTCAGCGGACCCGACGCCCTGTGGCTCGACACCTCCGTGCCGGGCACCGAGAAGGACGGCATCGTCCACCACACGTTCACCGTCGCAGCCGGCACGTGGGTGGCCTTCGCCCTGAGCTGGCAGCCCTCCCACGGCGTCCAGCCCGAAGTCCCGGATTCCGAAGAGGCCCTCGCGCAGACCGCGGCCTTCTGGGCGGCGTGGGTGGCCCAGCTCAGCTACGACGGCCCGTACCGCGAGATGGTCGTCCGTTCCCTGATCACCCTCAAGGCGCTCACCCACGGTCCCACCGGCGGGATCGTCGCCGCGCCCACCACGTCGCTGCCCGAGGAGATCGGCGGGGTGCGCAACTGGGACTACCGGGCGTGCTGGCTGCGCGATTCCGCGGTCACCCTGTCCGCGCTGCTGCGCACCGGTTACCGGGACGAGGCGACCGCGTGGCGGCGGTGGCTGCTGCGCACGCTGGGCGGTGACCCGGAGAACCTGCAGATCATGTACCGCATCGACGGGGGCCGGGAGCTGCCCGAGCGGGAGCTGCCGTGGCTGCCCGGGTACGAGGGGTCCGGCCCGGTCCGTGTCGGCAATGGTGCGGTCGACCAGTTGCAGCTGGATGTGCCCGGCGAGGTCGTCGAGACGCTCTTCCTGGCCCACCAGCACGGGGTCGCGCGCTGTGAGAACACCGAGGCGCTGATCCTCCACCTCGTCGACTACGTGCGCCTGCACTGGCGCGAGCCCGACGACGGCATCTGGGAAGTCCGCGGGGGAAGGCGCCACTTCACGCACTCGAAGATCATGTGCTGGGTGGCGGTCGACCGCGCCGTCCGCCTCGTCAAGGACGGTGCCCTGGACGCCGACCTCAATGCGCTGACGGCCCTGCGGGACGAGATTCACGCCGACGTCTGCGCCAAGGGCTACGACCCTGTCCGCAACTCCTTCACCCAGTCGTACGGCTCGCGCGAGCTGGACGCCTCGCTGCTGCTGCTCCCCCGTACGGGCTTCCTCCCCCCGGACGATCCGCGGGTGATCGGCACGGTCGACGCGGTGCGCCGGGAGCTGTCGTCCCACGAGGGCCTGGTTCACCGGTATCCGACGGCCGGCGCTCAGGAGGGGGTCGACGGGCTGACCGGTGACGAGGGCGCCTTCCTTCTGTGCTCGTTCTGGCTGGTCGACGCGCTCGCGCTCACCGGTCGCGCCAGTGAGGCGAGGGACCTCTTCGAGCGGTTGCTGACCCTGCGCACCGACCTGGGCCTGCTCGCCGAGGAGTACGACGCGGTCACTCGCCGGCAGCTGGGGAACTTCCCGCAGGCCTTCTCGCTGCTGGGCTTGACCGAGAGCGCGGCATTGCTGGCCGAGCTGGACAGGGCGGTGTCGCCGGTGATGGCCGCGTGAGCGCCACCCCAGTGGTTTTGTACGCCGGCCCGCCGCAGCGGCGCCTGCGGCATCTGCAGCCCCAGTCCGCCGACCGCACGCCAGCGAGGATCCGATGACCCCCCTTCTACAGGAAGCGCTCATCCTGGCGCCGTGCGCCCTCGCTGCCGCCGGCGGCGGCAGCGCCGTCTACTTCGCCAGGTCGGCCGCACGGCACCGCCAGGCCGCCGGCGCCGCCACCCGACGGGCCACCGACGCCGCACAGCGCGCCGCCGCCCAAGAAGAGGAGGCGCAGCACCTGGCCGGCTCCCGGCTGCCGGGACTCATCTACGCCATGCAGCACGGAGCCGGCGACCCGACCGCGGTCGGTGCCCTTCTCCACCAGGTGCTGGCCGGCACCGACACCGACCGAGCCCACCAGACGGTGCTCGAGCAGGTATTCACTGCACTGTCCGAGGCCGCCACGCGGTCCGAGGGCGCGGCAAGAGTGGCGGTTCAGGCGACGACTCGGTCCGTGCAGCCGCTGGGCTACGAGCTCCAGTCCGCCATCACCAAGCTCCTCTCAGCGGGACACGATCACAAGACGCTCGAGCTGGTCCAGCCGATCGACCACACCGCGAGCCAGCTGCTCAGGCGGCTGCAGATCCTCGGCGTGCTGACCGGCATGTGGCCCGGCCGGCAGCGCGACGATGTGCCGCTGCTCGACGCGGTACGCGGAGGCATCTCGCGGATCCGCGACTTCCCCCGCGTCCAAGTGCCCCCAGCCCGCCCCCTGTACGTCGCCGGCCGTTACGTGGAGCCCTTGGTGCTGCTGCTGGCCGAGCTGCTGGACAACGCCGCCCGCCACAGCGCGCCGACGACCCCGGTCGAGGTGTCCTTCGTGGAGACCCACAACGGCGTGAGCGTCGAGATCCACGACGCCGGTCCCGGAATGACGCCGGAGGCCCTCCACGAAGCGCGGCGGCGCGTGTCCGGCCAGTACCCGGTGCAGTTCACCGAGCTGAGCAACCCGGCCGCGTTCGGCCTGCACGGCGTCGGCGTCCTGGCCGGCCGCTACGGCTTCCGGGCCAGCCTGGACATCGAACACTCCCGCTACGGCGGAACGCGGGCCGTGGTACAGGTGCCGCGCACCATGCTCGCCCCGCCACCCGCCCAGGAGCCCCAGCACACGGCGCACCGCCCCGCCGCCACGGAACCAGCATCCGCCGCACCCGCGGCACCGCGCCACTCCCCCTACCCGGTGGCCGACGACGGCCTGCCAGTGCGGCGCCGCCGCGGCGCCGTCGCACCTCCGGTTCAGGCTGCGCCCGACTCCGAACCCCCGCCGCCGCGCGCCGGCCAGGGCCTGGCCGCGTTCGCCAGCGGCACCCGATCCGCCCACCACCCGACACCCCAGGAGCCGACCTCATGACCACCAGTGCCGACCTGTCCTGGATCCTCGACGACCTCGTCGCCTTCCCCGGCGCCCGGAACGCGGTGGTGCTCTCCGCCGACGGCCTGCGCATGGCCGCCTCCCGCGACGTCACCGACGAGCTCGCCGACCACATCTCCGCCACCGCCTCCGGCATGCAGTCCCTCAGCCGCAACGCCGCGACGTTCGTGGGCGACGACGTCACCCCCTGGCAGCAGACGATGATCCAGTACCGCGGCGGCTACCTCTTCCTCGTCGCCGCCAGCGACCGCTCCTACCTGGTGGCGTCCGCGCAGGCCGACGTGGACATCGTCGCCTTCTCGGACCGGATGGCGAAGGTCGTCGAGAGGCTGGGGCCGGTACTGGGCGTCGCTCCCCGCCAGAGTGAGGACGAGCGGGGATGAGCCCGGCGGGGCGCGGCGATGACCGGCTCGTGCGGACCTATGTGGTCACCGGCGGCCGGTCACAGCCCAGCCGCAACCACTTCGACCACATCACGCTGATCAGCCTCGCCGCGTCCTCCCCTCACCTCAACCGCGGCACGCTCAACCCCGAGCAGCTGACGATCCTCGAGGCGCTGTCCCACAGCTCCCAGTCGGTCGTCGAACTCGGCGCCCTTCTCGGGCTGCCGGTGAGCGTGATGCGGATCCTGCTCGCCGACCTCATGGAGGCGGGCCACATCTCCACCCGGCAGCGCATCACCGACGCCGCCGACCCCACCCGACAGCTGCTGGAGGACGTCCTTGCCGGGCTTCAACGGCTCTAATCCCCCGATACTGCGCGGGGACGAGCGCACCGCGAAGATCCTGATCGCCGGGCACTTCGGTGCGGGCAAGACCACCTTCGTTCACGGCCTGTCCCAGATCGCGCCCGTCAGCACCGAAGAGGTGATGACCAGCGCCGGTGAAGGCATCGACGACCACGCAGGCCTGCCGCAGAAGACCACCACGACCGTGGCGATGGACTTCGGCCGGCTCCACCTCGCCGACGACCTGGTCCTCTACCTCTTCGGAGCGCCCGGCCAGCCCCGCTTCTTCACCATCCTCAAGGACCTGGCCTACGGCGCACTGGGCGCGCTCGTCCTCACCGACACCCGCCGCCTGCACGAGACCTATCCCATCCTCGAGCTCGTCGAGGAACTCCACATGCCGTACGCGGTCGCCGTCAACGCCTTCGACGGCGCGCCGGTCCACCCTGAGCCGCGGCTGCGGCAGGTCATGGACCTCGCCGAGACGACCCCGCTGGTCACCTGCGACGCCCGAGAGCCGGCGAGCTCCCGCAACGCGCTGATCGTCCTCATCCGCCACCTCCTCACCCCGGAGCCCGCCCGATGACCACCCGCCACGAGTTCGATGCCGCCACGTGCCCCGTGCGCGGGCACACCCCGCCGCCCCAGCGGCCCCTGCCGATCTACGGCCCTGCCTTCGACGCCGACCCACAGGCCACCTACCACCGGCTGCGCGACATGGGCCCGGTCGTCCCGGTCGAGATCTCCCCCGGCGTCTACGGCTACCTCGCCGTCACCTACCGGGCCTGCCTCTACCTGCTGCGCCACACCCCCGCGCTGTTCCACAAAGACCCCACCTACCACTGGCAGGCCCTGCGCACCGGACAGATCCCGGCGGACAGCCCAACGCGGCAGATGATGATGCCCCGGGACAACGCGCTATGGAAGGACGGCGCGGAACACCAGCGGCTGCGCGGCGCCATCACCGGTGCGCTCGCCCGCATCGACACCTACGCGCTCGCCGACACCGTCGACCACGTCGCCGACAGGCTGATCGACGCCTTCTGCCCGGCCGGGCAGGCCGATCTCGTAGCCCAGTACGCCGACCCGCTGCCGATGCTCACCGTCATCGAGCTGTTCGGCTGCCCGCCCGAGCACGGCGAACGGATCATCCGCTACGTCACCCGCCTGTTCGCCGCCGGGGACGACGCCGCCCAGGCCAACACCGCACTCGAGAACGCCTGCCTGCAACTCGTCCAGCTCAAGCGGGCCCGGCCCGGCCGCGACATCGTCAGCTACCTGATCCAAGCCGGGCTCAGCGACGGCGAACTCGTGCAGACGCTGCTGCTCCTGTTCGGCGCGGCGGCGCCGCCGACCGCCAAGCACATCGGCCGCGGCATCCAGCGCTTCCTCGCCAGCGAGCGGTTCGCCGGCAGCGTGTACACCGGCGTCACCCCGGTCGCCGCCGCCCTCGAAGAGGTGCTGTGGGACGAGCCGCCCGTGCCGAACTACTCCCCGCTGTACGCCCAGGGCCCCCAGTACGTCGAAGGCGTCACCGTCCAGCCCGGCTACCCGATCCTCATCTCCTTCGCCGCCGCCAACAGCGACCCGGCCGTAGCCGTCGACACCGACCAGCGTGCCGGGAACCGCGGTCACCTGGCCTTCAGCGCAGGCGTGCACGCCTGCCCGGCCCCGGGACTGGCCCGCGTCATCTCCGAGACCGCCGTCGAACGCCTCCTCGACCGCCTGCCCGGCCTCGCGCTCACCGTCCCCGCCGCCGACGTGGCCAACCTGCCCGGCACCTTCCTCGCCGGCCCCGCCTCGCTCCCCGTGCACTTCCAGCCCGCTCCCGCACCCACCGGAAGGTGACCACCATGCCCGCCATCCCCACCCCCGAGTCCGCGTCCCAGAGCCCGCTCACCGGCTGCCCCTACCGCCTGGACGGGACCGGTTCCGACATCCACGGCGAAGCCGCCGCCCTGCGCGACCGCGGCCCGGCCACCCAAGTCGTGCTGCCCGGCGACATCGACGCCTGGTCCATCACCGACCCCGGCCTCATACGCCGCCTGCTCACCCACCCCGACATCTCCAAGGACGCCCACCAGCACTGGCCCGCCTACCTCGACGGCGAGGTCCCCGAGACATGGCCGCTGCGGATCTGGGTCGACGTCCGCAATGCCCTGTCCGCCTATGGCACCGAACACCGCCGCCTGCGCCGCCCCCTGGCCGCCGCGTTCGCCACCCGCCGCGTGCGGGCGCTGATCCCGCAGATCGAAGAGATCGCCCGCACCCTCCTGGACGAGGTCGCAGCCGCCGGACCCGACCAGGTGGTGGACCTGCGCGAGACGTTCGCCTGGCGCCTGCCGCTGCGGGTCGTCAACGTCCTGCTCGGCGTGCCCGACGACCTGCACAACGACTTCCGCGACGCCGTCGGAGCACTCTTCCTCACCGACGCCACCCCCGAGGCCGCCGCGGCGGCCGGCCAGCGCGTCTACGAACTGATCTGGCAACTCGTCGACCGCAAGCGGAAGATGCCCGGCGACGACGTGACCAGCGCCCTCGTCGCCGCGCACACGGAGGGAGAACTCAGCGACCCCGAACTCGCCGACAGCTTCGTCCTCCTCATCGGCGCCGGCCACGAGACGACCGTCAACCTCCTCGACCACGCCGTCACCAACCTGCTCACCCACCCCGACCAGCTCCACCAGGCCACCTCCGGCCACACCCCCTGGGAGCAGGTCGTCGACGAGGCGCTGCGGCTGGAAGCGCCCCTCGCGACGATCATCATGCGCTTCGCCGTACGCGACGTCACCGACGAAACCACCGGCATCACCTTCGCGAAAGGCGACGCCCTGGTGATCAACTACGCCGCCGCCGGCCGCGACCCCGGCGTCCACGGCCCCGACGCCGACCGGTTCAACTCCAGCCGCCCCACCGCACACCAGCACCTGGCCTTCGGCCACGGCACCCACATGTGCCTGGGCGCCGAACTCGCCCGCATCGAGGCGCGCATCGCCCTCAAGGCCCTCTTCACCCGCTTCCCCAACATGCGGCTCGCCGTCGAGGCCGACCAACTCCGACCGCTGCCCAGCTTCATCTCCAACGGCCACCAGAGCCTCCCCGTCCGCCTCGGCCAGCCGGCCGCCTGACCCCCATCCCGCCAGGACCACCAGTGACCACCATGACCGCCGAGCCCATCGCGCCCCTGTCCGAAGCGGCCAGACGCGTCGCCGCACGCCTCGTCTACGGCGAAACCAACGCCGCGATCGCAGCGCACCTGCACCTGTCCGTGCACGGCGTGAACAGTCAGCTCCGGGCGGCCCGCAGACACGTGGGCTGTCCGCCAGAAGCCTCCCGGGCAGTGCTCGTGCACGCGCTCCTCACCGCCCGGCAGGTCGACCCGCCCGACTGCCACAGGCCGTCCCCGCGCCTCGACGAGAACGAGCAGCGGCTCCTGCACGCCCTCACCCGGCACTCCCGCAACGCCACAATCGGCGCGGCCATCGGTGTCTCCGCCCGAGACGTACGCGCCGACATCGACTCCCTCCTGGCCAGGGCGTGCGCGGACAACACCGCACACCTGATGGGCCTCGCCCACGCCTGGAAGCTCCTCGACGACACGGCATCCGCCTCCGCCCCGTCCGCGGCAGGACCGGCCTGATGGGCACCACGGGCGCCATCGACGGGCTGACGATCGGCAGAGACAATCCACGGCCGGCTTACGAGATGCTGCCCATCAGCACTGGTGCATCCCGAGCCGAAGCAGCAGCTCTCGCGCAAGAGGCTGCCCTCCGGCTCGCGGAGCAGCACATAGACCACCCCACCAGCCACCTGGTGGACCTCATCCGGTCGCAAGCCGACGTGCTCGGCCTGTATGAGGACGGAATCCTCATCAGCTGCCTCGTTGTGCCCCCGGATCCTGACGTGCGGCACTGGGGCACCGAGGGCCGAGCCCCCGGACTCCTCGTGTCCCTGGTCCCACCGGTGCCGGGCGGCGACATCCAGGGAGTACGACTGCTGACCCTGTGGCTCGCCGACCGAGCGGCACGAAGCGGCCTGGAATGCGTCTGGTGGGAGATCCCGACCACCACAAACGCCAGCAGCGAAGCGAGCACATCGCTGACGGACACTCTGCACGACCTCGGGTGGGAGTACCTGCCGCCCATCCACCGCACCGACGGGGAGCGGGTGAAACGACTGCGGTTGCGTGCCGAGCCCCGAGACGCGTCCGCGGTGGCACTCTCCGCCCCCGACGCGGCACTGCGCCTGCTGGCGGTGAGTGAACGGTGAAGCCCTGTGTTTCTACCGACCTCCCTGTCGTCGGTTTGCCTGCCGCCGGTGGCCGGACCTTGACGCCGCGAGCAAGCAGCCACCTCAATCGCCAGCACCAAGCCCGGCGGCGGACGCGTCTTCATCGAGCTCGGCCACCACGCCGCCACCGAACTCGGCCAGTCCAGCACGCTGGAGGCGACTATCGGTAACCCGGGCTATCAGACGCTGCGGAATCCCCCAGACCTTCCAGTTGAAACGTCGGTCATAGCCAATGACGGCTGCGGGATCGATGCCGAGGCAGCGCCATACGGCGGTGAGGGAGACATCTCTCCCAGATGACAAGGTCCCGCGCGGGGCCGGGACGCACACAACCAACCCGATCAACTTCTTTCTGGAAGCAGCACATGATGAGAACCGTTGTTCACCATGACGCAGGACGTAGGTTCGACGCTCTGGCGGAGCGCCTCGAAGCTGCGGTGGAACCGATCGCTCCTCTGGTCGAGGCCGTGACGGGGCTGGCTCTGCCCGACACCGTGATCATCCGTATGATGACCGTACGCATGTGGCTGGCAGCGCACCGGCGCAAGGCCAAGCGCCAGTTGAGGACGGAAGCGCGCGAACTACGCCCCTCACGCAGCAGCCGGAGCGCGGCCAAAGCCAAGATCGCTTCCGTGTATCACGCCCGTCGCATTATCTGGCCGATGATCGGGGCCCAGGTCCTTGAGTTTCAACAGGGCCACCCTGAAATTGTCGTCTTGCCTCAGGCCATACGAGAGGCAGGCCGGCTCAAAGACGAGCCCACGCTGAACAAGATCGTCTCCCACGAGCTGACCCACGTCGCCCAGTACGCCGCCAACAGCGCAGCGTGGCGCCTGATGGACACGCTCTACCCCGACCAGCGGGGCATAGCCGACCGCGACTATGCCTTCCTGATGGAAGGCCACGCCTACTGGGCCGATCAGCAGATCACCACCAAGCTCCTCGGAGCGCCGGTGCCAACAGGAGAGATCAGTCCCCACGCCACACTCCGCTACCGGGACCTGGCCGAAACCCGCCAGCGTGTCGAGACCCTGAAGTACCTCAACCTGGCAGCCGACAGCGTGGCCCAGGTCATCGACACCGAGGGCCTCGACGCGTTCAACCGGGTCTGGACCACCCCCGATCTTGTACCGCTCAAGTCCGAAGCCAGCAGGCCGGAGCTCTGGCAGCGGCGCTTCGGGTAACCACGCACGGCCACCATCCCCACCCCGTCCGTTCTGTCCCTGCCTGCGCTGTCACAGGCAGCGGGATTCATGTCCCGCCCGCCTCATCCACGGAGGGTTTGATCACCATTCGGGATGCAGCAGAGCCACCCGTCCAGCCGCACCAGCCGCACCAGCCGCACCAGCCGGGCGGACGCCTCGGTCAGATCCGTTGTAGACACACACGCCTCCCATGTGCCAGGTGCGCGAATCACGCATCAGATGAACGCACCAGCGCAACGAGCCAGGTCAGCCACTTAATCTCCTTGTGGGGGCGTGTGCCACGATGCCGCAGATCATCCGGTGTGACGGCTTACGCGTCATGCATCAGACGCAATTCCCCGGGGTTGGCGAGCCTGAAGCGGACCAACCAGGGGCCCTCCCAGCGCATCGACCGCATGTACTGCACCCCCGACCTCGCGCCGGCCCTGCCCGCCTTCGACGTCCTGGCGACCGATGACGTCCGGGAGGGCTCCGACCACGCCTTGCTCCTGGCGACGCTCGACCTCGCCGTCCTCCGCCAAGTCCTCACGCCCACCCGCTGACGCCTCTACCTCTGGAGACCTTCCGTGCTGATCAATGCGGCGATCTGCAACTTCGAGAACAACGGCGGCGGCAACCGCGCGCTGTGGCAGCGGATGCACGACCGGCTGAAGTCCCTCGACCTGCACCTGCTCCTGCGGCAGGAGGTGTGGAACGCGCAGGACGACGGCAATGCGCTCGCGGACGCGGCCGAAGCCGTGCTCGGCATGGCCGGCCTGATCGGTCCGAAGTGCTGCACCGCCCTCTACCACGACCCGGACCTCTTCACCCCGGTCGGCGAGTTCCCGAAGACCGGCCCGATGTGGGTGCTCCCGCCGACCGTACGGAGCCTGCGGCTCGCCAGCACGGCCCCCGGCGCAGTCCCGCTGATCGTCGGCTCCTACCACCTCAACTACGGCTCCCCCACGACCCGCTTGGCGGAGGCGGAGCGGCTGACCCAGTGGAACGACAGGTGGTTCAAGGCCGACGGGCGACGCGTCCACTACCCGGCGCTCCTCGGTGGCGACAACAACAGCTACCCGATGGCCGGCGTCCCCGGGGACCCGGCCCTGCCCCTTCTGGAGGAGATCCGCGACGAGCCCCACCGTGCGCACCGCTCCTACATCAGGCCGGACGGTGTGCGCCGGATGGACGACCGCCCGGACGACACCCTGCGTACCGCCGGCCTGCACGACGTCGCCCGTCACCTCGCCACCACCGCAGGCAGGACCACCGCAGTCGCGCCGACGGTCGACGCCTGCGACACCCACGGGCCGGACGCGCGCATCGACCGGATCTACGCCAGCACGGAGCTCCTGCCCGCCATCCGCGAGGTCGAGGTCATCGACATGACGGGCCTGTCCGACCACCACACGGTCGTGGTGCGCCTGGACCGGCACACCCTCACCGACATCCTCAACCACCCGATCACCCGGGCGGCGTGAGCGATGTCCACGAGGCAGGTATGTTCCTTCTCGCCGGCGTACATCACCACGTCCCTTTGCCGCCCCTCGCCCGAGGAGTGCGCCGAGGACTACGCCTGGCTCCGCGAACGCCTCGCCGACCGGGGCCTCCTCAGGTGCGCGGTCGGTGTGAAGGTGGACGGCACCGTGCTCGATACCGTGCGCGTCTGGGCGGCCCTGCGGGGCCAGCCCGGATTCCCGCGTGTACGGCTCGGCCTGTCGGTCCACCGCGACACCTGCCACACCGTCGACTGGGGCCCCGCCAGCCCTGGGACGACGCGGAGCGCGGCAGGTACTTCGGCTACGCGCCGCACCTTCGTCCGCCGCCGCGCTATCCCCGACCACCCGGCGGCCCAGATGGAGCACGACGCGGACCAGGACGACGGGCGGCCCTGGCGCCACGACCCGCTGAAGTCGACGCTCCGCGACCCCGGCGGCTGCCTCGCCGTGATCCTGCTGGGCGTTCTGATCACCCTGCCCGTCTCGGCGGCCAAGGCAAACGCGACCGGTCCCACCCCTACTTCCCCTGAGGTTCCCCCGAGATGCGGGGGAACCTCAACCCGACCCCCACGAGGCGGGCGAAGTCCGCGAGGTCCTCTTCGGGTGAATGCACCACCGCTGCCTCCGAGGCTCGATATTCCGCCTCGTCCATCTGCCCCGACCGGACCGGCCTACCCCGAACAAGCGCACGTCAGGCTTCAGGCCGGCCGGTGTCACACGGCGGCATCCCAGCAGGCGCATCGGGCCGTTTCGGGATCCGCCGCAGCGATGGCGCCCGTGGCCGTCTCGATGAGGCGGCAGATGTTGCCGGCCCGTACACCGGAGGCGTCGATGGTGAGGTCGAAGACGATTCGCTCGCCCGCGAGCAGAGTCCGCTCGCCGACGCCATGCACCGCAGCCCCGTACGCGACGGCGCAGGGGCCTCCGCCGTCCGGCGCGACCCGGCCTGCACCCCGTCCCGGGTCGCACCACTGCACGATTCCTACAGGCACGTCATCACCCCCGCAGGGTGCCGCTGATCAAGCAGAGTCCACCCGCGCATGACCCGCAGCAAAGGGCGCGGGCGCGCAGGGCATCAACCCGGCGCCCGGTTCACCCGCCCTCCCGCATAAATGTGACCCACGCCACATGAAATTGCGGCATATCGGGCACACTGGGGGCTCGTATTGACCCAGCGGAGGAGTCTCACACCGCATGGCTCAAGCCTCCCGCCCTCGCACCCCCGCACTTCGCCCCGATCTGCCCCAGGCACGCGACTGTGACCGCTGCCTGGGGTGGGGAACCGTGGTCACCCCCGGCGGCGACCACGAACTGTGCCCCTCCTGCCAGCAGGGCACACTCGAGCGGCCCCAGAGCTCTGAGGAAGAACCGTCCTAGCTGCCTGAGGCCCGCACTGGCTAAGATCCCCCGCCGGGGGACTGCCGGACCGGACGGCCCCGCGCTCTGGAGACGTCCGGTCCGACAGCCCTTTCCGCCCCCTTCAGGGATGGGCGCCCCGCCTGCCTCTCGAAGGCCGGGTCGGCGCCAGAATCGCGAGGTGGCCAGGGCAACGCCGCGCCACGGAGCCAACTCGCGGAATCACCAGGACACAATGACCGTCGGCACATGCGAGCGCGGTACATCGCCGCCGCCCGTGCCGACCGGCTGGATGTTCCTCCAGCGCCCGCGAGATAGGAGGGGCGACCCGCCCTTTCATTGACGCCGACTACGCCCTTCCCGGCCTGATGCTGGACATCTGCCTGAGCGGTTGGCTCGCTACCATGGCCCGATGGCCGGGACGAGCAAGCCAACCGACACGCCCACGCCCCGCGTGCTGGCCCGCGCCGCCCGCGATGACCTCGGCGAGTTCGAGCGGCGGGTGCGCCGCCGCCCCGGCCTCGGCGGGGCCGCGGCGTGCCTGGTGCTTCTCATCGTCGTCATGAACTTCGTGGTCAACGGGCCAGCGAACGTCTGGGGCCGCGGCGTTGTGGTGGTCGGCCTGCTGATCGTCCTCACATGGGGTTATGTCCGGGTTCAGCCCACGCGTGGCGGGCTCTACCTGTTCTCGGAGGGTTTCGTCGACGCCGCCGGCAGGCGCGTGGTCAGCGTTGCGTGGTCGGAAATCCGGTCGATCGAGGGCCAGGGCACGCAGTTCGCCATTGGCTCGCTTCCGGCGGGCAGCGCCTTCGCCTACGAGGTGGCGTTCACGTCGCGGCTGACCGGCCACGACGCTGAGTGGTGGTTCAACACCACATACAGCGACATACGTGAGCTCGCCGAACTGATCTCCCGTCGTTCCGGCGTACCGGTGACCGGCCTCACCGACCCGTACCAACTGTGAAGTGGCGTCGGGCAGGCCGTTCCGGCGATGACATAGCGGCTGGCCCAGGAAGCTGTGGTTTCGAATGTGGTGATCGATCGCGTGCCCGGCACCCGCGGGATTGGGCCGCCGGAGCGGCCGGGCCGCCTGATCTCCACGGCGATGCGGATTTCGCGCGCGGCGTGGTCACCTTGTACTCCACCGGCGGCTGTGCCCCATGATCAATCCCCCGAGCCGGTCAGGGGCGTGTCCAGCCGGTCAGGTTCTTCCATGTGGCACTGCGTACTGAGCTGACCGTCACCTGCTCCGGTACGTACTGGTCACAGTCTGGGGCGTGGCAGGGACCCGCGACCCAGATGGGGACGTAGACGCCCATGGTCTTGTGTCGTTCCACCACCGCGTCCACCGGCTGCTGGCACGAACGGCACACATGTCGGGACGGCGGGTTTGTCCTGGGCTCCGGCTCGACTTTCATAACCAACATTTTACGACGAATTTTAAGAACTTTGCGAGCGTTTGGGGATTTGGGCCGTGATCCGGGTGGGTGGGCCCGCGGGTCGCCGGCCGGACTCACCTGACGTCGGGGGGTTCGTCTGTGCTGTGCGGACCGGTAGGCGGTTCCGGGGGGTCGTCAGTGGCGTTCTGGGCCGGAGCGGGGCCGACGGGCCTTGCTGTGTCCGCGGGAGACCGGTCACCGGTGTGGCCGGGCGGCGGGCGCAGCACGCTGAGTCCGATGGAGATGGCCAGGACGGTGACGATGACGGCGAGGCTGAGGAGGGAGGGGATCTCGGGGACGTCGGTGCTGATCGTCTTGTGGGACGCCTGGAGGATGAGCTTGACGCCGATGAAGGCAAGGATGAACGCCAGGCCCACGCTGAGGTAGTGGAAGCGGTCGAGCAGGCCGGCGAGCATGAAGTACAGGGCGCGCAGGCCGAGGATGGCGAAGGCGTTGCTGGTGTAGACGATGAAGGCGTCGCTGCTGACGGCCAGGACGGCGGGCACGCTGTCGACGGCGAAGACGAGGTCGGCCGCTTCGATCGCGGCGACGACGGCCAGCAGTGGGGTGGCGACGCGTTTGCCGGCTTCCCTGACGAAGAAGTGGGTCCCGGCGTAGTCGTCCCGCACGGGGATGACCTTGCGCAGCAGGCGCACGGCGATGCTCTTGCCGGGGTCGAAACTGTCGTCCTCTTCTTTGAGGATCTTGTAGGTGCTGTAGAAGAGGATGGCCGCGAAGACGAACAGGACGGCGGTGAAGCGGCTGACCACCGCCACACCGGCGGCCAGGAAGATGCCGCGGAAGACCAGGGCGCCCAGGACGCCGAGGAAGAGCACACGGTGCTGATAGGCGCGCGGGACTTTGAAGTATCCGAAGATCAGCGCGAAGACGAAGAGGTTGTCGACCGACAGGCTCTTCTCCAGCAGCCACGCTGTCGTGTACTCGACACCGGCACTGGTTCCGACCACGAGGAAGACGACGGCGCCGAAGACGATCGCCAGGCCCACCCACACCCCGCTCCAGGCGGCGGCCTCCTTGAAGCCGATGACGTGAGCCTGGCGGTGCGCGAGCAGGTCGACGGCCAACGACACCAGAACGGTGACGGCGAACACCAGCCACAACCACAGCGGCACATCATGCACGGCCCGACCTCTCAGACGCCATCGACCGGAAGCCTCACTTCGAGTCTGCGGGATGCCACCGCGGTTGTCCTGCACGGCGCACGCCACCCCCGGCCCAGGCTGGACGGTACGGTCCTCGCCCGCCGACACCCAGGCCGGCGGTGCGGGCACGGCCGGCTTGCCCTTCGCTCCACTGCGGAGCCCGCCGACGCCGTCGCGCACCCGGGCCGGCACAACCGTGGTTGGGCCCGCCGGCCCGGCAGCCCGCCACATCGACCGGCCGCGCAGCCAACGCCCTGCAAGCCAAAGATCCTCGCCGCCCGGAAGATCAGGACTTCGCAAGAAGGACCACTGACTTCGGATGGCCTCGCGGTCGGCACGGCCAGCTGGACTTCGCCCCGGGACGTCATATGGCCTGGCGGCCGGCGGGGTCTCCGCCGGGGTCGTCGGCGAGCTGGACGGAGGCAGTGATCCGCTTGCCCACCGGTTCCCGGTGAACACAGAAGGTCTGGGACACCGCCATGGTGATCTCCAGGCCGTGCTGACCGATCCGTTCCGGGTCGGCCGCCTGGATGGACGGCAGTGTGGTGCTGCTGTCCCACACGCTGATCTGGACGGCGCCTTCGACGATCTCCAGGTCCAGCAGGCAGGGGCCGGGCGCGTATTTACGGGCGTTGGTGATCAGCTCGCTCACTACCAGTTGCACCATGTCCATCGCCCGCGCCGACACCGGCAGCCCGTGCGCGGCCTGCACCGTGGTGAGGAAGTCGCGGGCCATGGCACGGGCCTCGGCGATCTCCGGGCCGCTCGCCACTCGTTTCGGGCCGGGCCGGGTGGCGTTCGCCAGCGCGGTGTTCGTCCTGGCGGCCGCGGGCTGCGCGCTGATGTCCCGGGACATCCGCACTCTGCCCGGTGATCCGCGACCGCAGGCGGAGACGGCGCCGGTCACCGCGGGAGCCGCCTGATCACCCCGGTGGACAGGGCGTCGGGATGGTGCCGGCCTGGGCGGTGAGGACGGCGAGGGTGTGGCCGGGGCTGACCGGCAGGACGGAGTGGGCGAGCCAGCCGGGGGCGAGCACGGTGAGGCCTGGCTGGGCCGTGAGGGTGACGGCCCTGCCCCAGGGGAGTCCGGGCACGCTGGCGGCGTCGCAGCCCGCGCGCGGGTCGTGCAGGCACAGGGCGCCGGACCGTTCGTGCGGTGACCGGCCGTCGGCGGCCAGGTAGCACCAGGCGGTCCAGGCGCCGTGTCCGTAGGCGAGGGGAGTGCGGTGGCCGGCACCCCAGATCTGCACGGACACCCGTAAATGTCACAGGCATGCCATACACGATGAACTATGACAGCCCGGCCATGATCGATCCGGGCCCGAGTGGCGACCGACCGCCAGGCAAGTAGTGACACGCATTGGACGGCGATAGGGCTGATTGACTAGTTGATACACGAGTCTATAGGCTTTTCAGGTAAGCCTTGATAGGTGAACCGGGGAGACGCCACTCGCGAAAAGTTGACATGCGCCGGGAACCGACTCGACATCATCGCCATGCGAGGCCACGACCACCTGTCGCTCGTGTCACGAGTCGTACAAGCACTCCTGCCCCCGGCATGCGTCGGGTGAGCAGCCGCACCGCTGCCGCACTGCGGCGTAACACGCCCCTCTGGGGCGGCACGGAGGATCTGATTCATGCAGGACGGGGACGCCACTCGGGCGGAAGAGGCCGGCGAGTGGCTGCGCAAGAACCTCAAGGACAAGCCCGAGCCAAAGGTTGACATCCGCTGGACGCAGCGCCAGGAACCGGATGACGCGGGCTTCGCCCGCTTCCTCGCCGCTCTGTTCACGCCCCTGCCCGATGGCCCTGAGGCATAGGATGCCCGCCACATGGGTGACCCCGACGGCACTGCGAATGCCCCGGAGTCTGGCCAGTTGGGAAGGACTGACATGACACAGGCTCTCACGGGCGCCATCGACGTAGCGCGCCGGACCATCACGGCTCAGCTCCGGGCGGTCGACTACCTCAGGGTTTCGACCGAGGAGCAGACCAGGGGCTACGGGATCGCCTACACCGGCAAGAAGACAGCGCGGCACATCAGCGGCAAGGGCTGGGCTCACGTCGGCACCTTCAAGGACGAAGGCGAATCGGGGACGCTTCCCTGGCGGAAGCGCACGGACGCACAGAAGCTGATGGAGCTGGCCCGCCAGACACCCCGCCCCTTTGACGTGGTCGTGGTCTACGAGACCCGGGCCATCGGCCGCGAGGCCCGCGTGTACTGGGACTGGGTCTGGACGCTGGAGGATCTCGGCATCTCCGTCGCGGTCGTCGAGGAGGACATCGACAACACGACCGACGACGGCAAGAACCGCATGGCCGACAAGGCCAACGAGGCCTTCAAGGAGATCGCCAAGATCCGCAAGCGCACCCAGAACGGCCTTCAAGAGAAGGCCGAGGACGGGGGCTGGGTCGGAGGCCAGCCGGCCTACGGCTTGCGGATCAAGGACCAGGGCAAGAAGGGCCTCTCGACGCTCGAAGTCGACCCCTTCGAAGCCATCGTCCTGGAGAAGGCCGCAGAGTTGATCGTGGACGAGGGCAAGAGCGCGGACGAAGCCGCCGCGTCGCTGAATGCCCTCAACTACCGCACCCGTTCGGGCGCCACCTGGACCGGCGGGAACCTCAAGGTCAAGTTCTTCAACTCCGCCATGCACGGCGTGGTGATCTTCCGTAACACGGACGAGAGGGTCAACAAGACCCGAGGCAAGCGGGCCACTCGCCTCGGGCGGGACGGCCTGCCGGCCCATGGCCAGACTGTCGAGATCCCCTGCCCCCTGCCGCTGCCCATTGAGCGCGTCAGGAAGGCCAGGAAGGCGCTGGAGCGCCGCTCCCGGCCCAAGTCGGTCACGGGGCAGGTCTACGCCCTTTCGACGCGCCTGGTGGGCGTCTGCGGGTCCCACTATGTGGGGCAGCACCTCAAGGAGGAGGGCAAGCGGGCCTACCGCTGCTCGGGCGGGAGCTGCGGAGACTCGATCATCCTCGCCGACGAAGTCGAGGACTACGTCTGGGAGGGCCTGGCCGACTACCTGTCGGACGAGAGAACGTTGCAGGAGCTAGCCCAGCGCTGGATCGGGGACACCCCCGACCACCGTGAGCAGTATCAAGCCCGGCTGGAGGTGCTCGACAAGGAGATCGAGCAGCTGACCAACGACTCGGCGCAAAGGCTCCTGGCCTTCACGACGGGCGGCACCGAGATCCCGCAGGCCGTGGTGAGCGCCGCCATGGCGGCGCTCAGTAAGCAGATCAAGGACAAGGAGAAGGAGCGGGACCTGGCCCGGCAGATGCTCGGCGACGCCGAGAGGGCGGCCACGAGGGCCGCTGACATTGCCTCCTTGATCGAGCTGGCGAAGAAGAACCTGAGGCTGATCAAGGCCGAGCGCCGGGCGGACATCATCGAGTTCATGGGCATCAAGGCCACCGTGGCCGGGCCCGTGCCCGTTCGTCAGGGCGGGCGGTCCTGCTTCATTGAAAGCTGGTTCGCCGAGCAGGCGTACGGCGTCCTGGACCTGACCGACGACCTCTGGGCGGAGGTCGCCCAGAGGATTCCTCCGTACCAGGCCCGCAAGAACACGCTGGACCCGCGCGACGTCGTCGAAGCGACGCTGTACAAGCTCCGCACCGGCACGGGATGGGAGTCCCTGCCGGACAGGTTCCCGGCCGGCTTCTCGGTCCGGGCCCGGGTGAAGAAGTGGATCGAGTCCGGCGCCTGGGCGCAGATGATGGAGCCCCTCTTCTCCGAGCAGGCGGAACGCTTCGAGCGTTCGTTGCTTCCACCCCTGAAGGTCACGGGCGAGCTGGACCCCAATCTGGTCATCCTGCTCGACGGAGGCAACGTTATGGATCTTGACCCGGTTGAGCACTCGCGACGATGACCGAGACGACGGGTGACCTGATCGCGGTCGGCGAGATGACGGGCCGCAGGGTGGAGCCGCGCTCCCTCGCGGACGGCCTGCGCGCCGACGGTCTGTCGACCGTCCTCGGCGGTGTCTTCAACACCTTCCCGTACACGGCGTACGCGCAGAACGTGGGTCTGGTCGGCATGACCCGGGTGCGCAGCCGCTGGGTGGTCGCCGCGGCCGGCGGCATCCTCGTCCTGCTCGGTCTGCTGCCGAAGCTGGGCGCGGTGGTGGCGGCGATCCCGGCGCCCGTCCTGGGCGGCGCGGGCCTGGTCATGTTCGGCACGGTCACGGCGAGCGGGCTGCGCACCCTGGCCGAGGTCGACTTCAGGGGCAACCACAACCTGACGGTGGTGGCCGTGTCGGTGGCGATGGGCGTCCTGCCGGTCGGCGTCCCGACGCTCTACGAGAAGTTCCCCGACTGGTTCCAGACGGTGATGAACAGCGGGATCAGCGCGGGCTGCGTGACCGCGATCGTCCTGAACCTGCTCTTCAACCACCTCCCCCGCAAGAGCGGTCCGGCGGCCGCCGAGGCGGACGCGTCGACGGACACCTCTACGGACGCGCCGTCGGCTACGCGGGCGGACGGCGGCGCCGACGCGGGCGTCGGAAAGTCCCGGGAGGAGGTCGCCTAGGCCGTCCGTCCGGAGCAGTTGCGGGAGAGCCCGTCGCCGTCGGCGGCGGGCTCTTGCGCGGCCTGCCGGCCTGCCTCGGCCGCGCGCGGTCGGTCAGACGGGCGTCCGCCCGTGCACCGCTTCCGTCAGCTCCCGCCGGTAGGCGGTGTACGCGGCGCGCAGGGCGGCGCCCGGCCAGTCGGCGGGCAGGAGTTCGGGCGGCAGGACGGGGTCGGCGAGGAGGTGCCGTACGGCGGCCGCGTGGGCGGTGAAGCGGTCGGCGGGCCGTTCGGCCCGCGCGATGTGCGCGAGCAGGCCCCGGGCCGTGCCGGCCCACTCGTCCAACGGCCACAGGGTGGCGGCCAGTTCCCGGTCCTGTACCCGGCCCTGTTCCCGACCCGGCTCCCGTTCCTGTCCCCGACCCGGTTCCCGGCCCTGTTCCCGACCCGGTTCCCGTTCCTGTCCCCGACCCGGTTCCCGTTCCTGTCCCCGACCCGGTTCCCGTTCCTGTCCCCGACCCGGTTCCCGGCCCTGCCGCTCCGCTCCGGTCGGCGTCTCGGGGCGGGCGGTGAAGCACCGGACGACGCCGGAGAGCCCGTCCGGCCAGGGGCGGAGCAGTGTGGCGGGGCGCAGCCACACCCCCTCGCGCAGTTCGGCGAGGCGGAGCCGGGTCAGCGCGGCACGGAGCTCGGCGCGTTCGGCGGGACCGCGGCCGGTCACCGTCACCACGGCCATCTCCCAGTCGCCGTCCCAGGGCCGGGTCGCCGGACGGACGGCGTCGTCCTGCCGGCGCCGGCGCTCCAGCAGGCGGTCGCTGAGACCGTAGACGGCACCGGCACGCCGCAGGTCACCGGCGGCCGCCATCCGGCTGAGAGCCGCCCGCAGGGTGGAGCCGCCGACACCGAACGGCTCCACCAGCCGGACGAGGTCCTTCACCGGCAGCTCCGACGGGTGGGTGCCGAGCAGCAGGCTCAGGACCACCGAGCGGGCCGACAGCGGCCGCAGCTCCACCTCACCGGCCTCGGCCGACACGTTCGCGCGCATGACGACGTACTGTACGTCCGCCACGATGTTGCACTATTGCTGCGGTCGCGGAAAGCATGCAACATAGCGGCATGACGCTCACCGTCGCGCAGCCGCAGTCACCGGTCCCGGCCCACACCACGCACGACGTCACCAACCAGCCCCCGCCGCTCACCCCGTACGACGCCTCCGAGGACGCCGCCCTGCTGGAGGGGCTGCGGCGCGAGGGCGCCGGCTGGGCGGAGGCGGACGTCCGGCGGCTCGGGCTGCGGGCCGGTGGTTCCGAGGCGCAGGAGTGGGCCGAGCTGGCCAACCGGCACGAACCGGTGCTGCGCACGCACGACCGGTACGGCCACCGCGTCGACGAGGTCGACTTCCACCCGAGCTGGCACGCGCTCCTGCGGGTCGCGGTGGCCGAGGGTCTGGCCGGGGCGCCCTGGGCGGACGGCCGGCCCGGCGCCCATGTCGCCCGGACGGCCGGCGGCCTGGTCTGGGGCCACACCGAGGCGGGTCACGGCTGCCCCACCTCCATGACGTACGCGGCCGTCCCCGTCCTGCGCCGCCGGCCCGAGCTCGCCGCGGTGTACGAGCCCCTGCTCACCGGCCGGGAGTACGACCCGGGGCTGCGGGTGCCGACCGGCAAGCGCGGGCTGCTGGCGGGCATGGGGATGACCGAGAAGCAGGGCGGTTCGGACGTCCGGACCAACACCACGACCGCCACGCCGACCGCCGAGCCCGGCGTGTACACCCTGCGCGGGCACAAGTGGTTCACCTCGGCACCGATGTGCGACGTCTTCCTGGTGCTGGCCCAGGTGTCCCCGCGCGGCGGGGCGGGGGGCCTGTCGTGCTTCCTGGTGCCGCGCGTCCTGCCCGACGGCACCCGCAACCCGTTCCGCGTCCAACGGCTGAAGGACAAGCTGGGCAACCGCTCCAACGCCTCCTCCGAGCCCGAGTTCGACGGCACGGTGGCCTGGCTGGTCGGGCCCGAGGGCGAGGGGGTGAAGACCATCATCGAGATGGTGAACTGCACCCGCCTGGACTGCGTGATGATGTCGGCGGCGCTGATGCGCAGGACGCTCGTCGAGGCGGGGCACCACGTACGCCACCGCAGCGCGTTCGGCGCGCGGCTGCTGGACCAGCCGCTGATGCGCAACGTGCTGGCGGACCTCGCGCTGGAGTCCGAGGCCGCCACCACGCTCACGCTGCGGCTGGCCGGGGCGGCCGACCGGGCGGTGCGCGGCGACGGGGGCGAGCGGGCGTTCCGGCGGATCGCGACCGCCGTCGGCAAGTACTGGGTGACCAAGCGGGGCCCGGCCTTCACCGCGGAGGCCCTGGAGTGCCTCGGCGGCAACGGCTACGTGGAGGAGTCCGGCATGCCCCGGCACTACCGCGAGGCCCCCCTGCTGTCGATCTGGGAGGGCTCCGGCAACGTCAACGCCCTCGACGTGCTGCGGGCGCTGACCCGGGAGCCGGCCACCGCGGAGGCCCTGTTCGACGAGCTCTCCCTGGCGCGAGGGGCCGATGCCCGGCTGGACGCGGCGGTCACCCGGCTCAGGTCCCGGCTCGGGGAGGCGACGCAGGCCGGAGCCCGCCGCCTGGTGGAGCAGATGGCCCTGGTCCTCCAGGCCTCCCTCCTGGTCCGGCACGCCCCGGCCGCGGTCGCCGACGCCTTCTGCGCCACCCGGCTCGGCGGCGACTGGGGATACGCCTTCGGCACACTCCCCGACGGCGCGGACCTCGACGGCATCCTGGAACGGGCGCTGCCGGGCGGTCTCTGACCAGGCCGTCCGACCTGGGCTCGCCGATCGGCGAGTGCGCCCCTCGAGGGGGTCTCCTCAGTGCGCCCCTCGAGGGGGCCTCCTCGTCGAAGCGGCGCCGCGTACTCTCCGGCGGGTGACGCCCCCCGGGGGCCGCCACCGCCGATGTGACCTGCGGCGACGCCGCTTCCGGAGGTGACTGTCAGTGGCGGGGTGCAGACTGGCCGGTGGCTGGGACAGCGCCGTCCCGGCCGAGCACAGCGGAGGTGACCGGCATGACCGAGGTACTGCTCGCCGTGGGCACGCGCAAGGGCCTGTTCATCGGGCGCGGGCGCGCGGGCACATGGGAGTTCGACCCATCCCCCTGTTTCAACGCGCAGGCGATCTACTCGGTGGCCATCGACACCCGCGGTGACCGGCCGCGGCTCCTCGCCGGTGGTGACAGCGCCCACTGGGGCCCGTCGGTGTTCCACTCCGACGACCTCGGCCGGACCTGGACCGAACCGGCACGGCCGGCCGTGAAGTTCCCGCCGGACACCGAGGCCTCGCTGGAGCGGGTGTGGCAGCTGCACCCGGCGGCCGCCGAGCCGGACGTGGTGTACGCGGGCACGGAACCGGCCGCGCTGTACCGCTCCGAGGACCGCGGGGAGAGCTTCGAGCTGGTCCGCCCTCTGTGGGAGCACCCGACGAGGTCCCGGTGGGTGCCGGGCGGCGGCGGTGAGGGGCTGCACACGGTGCTCACCGACCGGCGCGACCCGAAGGCGGTGACGGTGGCGGTGTCGACGGCGGGCGTATTCCGCACCACCGACGGCGGCGCGAGCTGGACACCGTCCAACTCCGGTGTCTCCGCGGTGTTCCTGCCGGACCCCAACCCCGAGTTCGGGCAGTGCGTGCACAAGGTCGCGCGGGACGCGGTCACCCCCGACCGCCTGTACCTGCAGAACCACTGGGGCGTGTACCGCAGCGACGACGCGGGCGCGCACTGGACCGACATCGGCGAGGGACTGCCCTCCACCTTCGGATTCGCCGCCGCCGCACACCCCCGCCGGGGCGACACGGCGTACGTCTTCCCGATCAACGCCGACGCGGACCGGGTGCCCGCCGGCCACCGCTGCCGGGTCTTCCGTACGGCGGACGCGGGCAGGAGCTGGGAGCCGCTGTCGGCGGGACTGCCGCAGGAGGACCACTACGGCACCGTGCTGCGCGACGCGCTCTGCACGGACGACGCGGACCCGGCGGGCGTCTACTTCGGCAATCGCAACGGCGAGGTGTTCGCGTCGGCCGACGACGGCGACACCTGGCGGCAGTTGGCCTCCCACCTGCCCGACGTGCTGTGCGTGCGCGCCGCGGTGGTCGGGTGAGCCCGGCCGGCGCCGTGAGCCGGCCGCCCGGCCTTGGCCACCGGTTGATCGCCGCCCCGCGTACGGCAGTAGGGTGACGCCCGTGGCACCACGACCTTTGCATGAGATCGTCGAACCGGGCTGGGCGAAGGCCCTGGAACCCGTGGCGGGACGGATCGCCGAAATGGGCGACTTCCTGCGCGCGGAGATAGCCGCGGGACGCACCTACCTCCCCGCCGGGCCGAACGTCCTGCGCGCCTTCCAGCAGCCCTTCGACGAGGTCCGCGTCCTGATCGTCGGGCAGGACCCCTACCCGACGCCGGGACACGCGGTGGGCCTGTCGTTCTCGGTCGCGCCGGACGTGCGGCCGCTGCCCGGCAGCCTGATCAACATCTACCGGGAGCTGACCACCGACCTGGGCCTGCCCCAGCCGTCCGACGGCGACCTGACGCCCTGGACCCGGCAGGGTGTGCTGCTGCTCAACAGGGCGCTCACCACGGCCCCGCGCAAGCCGGCCGCGCACCGCGGCAAGGGCTGGGAGGAGGTCACCGAGCAGGCGATCCGGGCACTGGCCGCGCGCGGCAAGCCGCTGGTGTCCGTCCTGTGGGGCCGCGACGCCCGCAATCTGCGCCCGCTGCTCGGCGACCTGCCCGCGGTGGAGTCGGCACACCCGTCCCCCATGTCCGCGGACCGGGGCTTCTTCGGCTCGCGCCCCTTCAGCCGCGCCAACGACCTGCTGATCCGTCAGGGGGGTCAACCCGTCGACTGGCGCCTGCCGTGACCGACCCCGCCGGCCCGCGGCCGTCCCCCGGCGTCCTCGCCGTGGACTCGGGCGGCTCCGGGCTGCGGGTCGCACTCAGCACCGCCGGACACGGCGCGCCGGCGCGCCGCTCCTCCCGGGTACCGGTGCGCACCGGCGCGCGGGGCATCGACCCGGCACATCTGATGGAGCAGTTGACGCCCATGGTCCGGGCCTTGACGGCGGAGACCGGCGTCGAGCCTCCCGTCGCCGTGGCCGTCGGCGCCGCCGGGTTCGGCACCCTGGGCGAGGCACTGCGCGCCGAACTCCCGGCCGCGCTCGCCCGGGAGTTCGGCGTGCGCGGCGTCGCCCTCGCCTCCGACGCCGTCACCGCCTACGTCGGTGCCCTCGGGTGCCGGCCCGGGGCCGTGGTCGCGGCCGGCACCGGCCTGATCGCCCTCGGCACGGATCTGACGGCGTGGCACCGGGCCGACGGCTGGGGCCATCTGCTGGGCGACTGCGGCGGCGGAGCCTGGATCGGGCGGGCCGGGCTGGAGGCCGCCCTGCGCGCCCACGACGGCCGGCCCGGCGGCTCCGTGCCGCTCCTCACCCGCGCCGAGGAGCGGTTCGGACCGATGCCCGGCCTGCCCGGCCGGCTCTACCCGCGCCCCGACCGGCCGGCCGTCCTCGCCTCGTTCGCGCCGCAGGTCGCCGCGTGCGCACCGGGCGACCCGGTCGCGGCCGGCATCCTGCGGACGGCCGCCCGGCACATGGCCGACGCGGCCGCCGCCGTCTGCCCGACCGGCGGGGAGCCCCGAGTGGCCCTCACCGGCGGCCTGTTCCGGCTGGGCGACGCCCTCCTCGCCCCTGTGGAGGAGGAACTGGCACGGCGGCTGCCGCACGCGCGGCGGACAACGGCCGCCGGCGATCCGCTGGACGGCGCGATCCGGATCGCCACCGACCTGGCGGCAGGCGTGCTCACCCTGCCGGACGACGAGACCGTGCTGTACGTGGTGAACCGCACGCCATGACACGAAAGGGGGATTGACCCCTCCGCGGGCAAGTCGCCCGGAAAACACGCTGATCACTTCTGATCCGTACGTAACTCATCAGACAAAAGCGGACGGATACCGCTCACCTGCACCCTCCCCGAACAGGGGAGCCCAGGAAGCCAGTAACATGCGGCGCCATGAGCTCCCCCACTGGGCCCGCGTCCGGCCTGCCTGTACGAATGCCGCGCCCCCGCCAGCCCGGGCGGCACCGCCGACCCGAGCCCCTGGCGGCTCCCGAGGGCGCGCCCGCGCTCGTCCTCGCCGTGCCGGGCACGCCGAGCGCCGCCACCCGCGGCCTCGCCGAGGAGATCGTGAGCATCGCCCGCTCGGAGCTTCCCGGCCTCGACGCGCGCATCGGGTACCTCGACGGGGACGACAGCGACTTCGCCAGCCTCCAGTCGGTGCTGGCGTACGCCGGTGAGGAGCGCACCGCCCGCTACGAGCAGGCCCGCGCCGCCGGGCTGGACGTCAAGGAGCCGGACGGCCCCGTCGCGGTCGTCGTGCCGCTGCTGGCCGGGCCGGACAGCGCACTGCTGCGCCAGGTCCGCCAGGCCGTCATGGACAGCCGGGTCGCCGCCGACCTGACCGACGCCCTCGGCCCGCACCCCCTCCTCGCCGAGGCGCTGCACGTGCGCCTGTCCGAGGCGGGCTTGGCCCGCGCGGACCGCGCCCGCCTGTTCACGGTGGCCACCGCCGCGGACGGCATCATCCTGGCCTCCGTGGGCGGCGACGAGGCCGTGCAGGCCGCCGGCATCACGGGCATGCTGCTCGCCGCGCGCCTCGCCGTGCCGGTGATGGCCGCGGCCCTCGACCAGGAGGGCTCGATCGCCTCCGTCGCCGAGCAGCTGCGTACGTCCGGCTCGCAGCAGCTGGCCCTGGCGCCGTACCTGATCGGCCCGGAGATCGACGCCTCGCTCATCGAGGAGGCGGCCAAGGAAGCGGGCTGCCCCGCCGCCGAGGCCCTCGGCCCGTACCCGGCCATCGGCAAGCTCGCCCTGGCCAAGTACACGACGGCCCTGGGCATCGCCCCCCAGCAGCCGCAGGGGACGCCGGTCCGCTGACCGCTCCGCCGGCCCGTGCGCTCGCGCGTACGGGCCCACCGCACGTCGCGGTTCGTCGCGGCACGTCGCGGCACGTCGCGGCACGTCGCGGCACGTCGCGGCACGTCGCGGCACGTCGCGGTTCGTCGCGGCACGTCGCGGTTCGTCGCGGCACGTCGCGGTTCGTCGCGGCAGAACGTTGCAGATGGTTGCAGAACTTCGCAGAACGCCGAAAGGGCCCGCTCCGGGTGAGGAGCGGGCCCTTCGTCGTGCGGGGCGGCCGGTGATCCGCTGTATGCGGCGCGTCCGAGGCGCCCGAGACGCCCAATGCGCACGGTCGGGCGGGTGAGCGGGCGCCGGTCAGCCGAGCACCACGCAGGAGGCCGCCGCCACCTCGATCGAGCCGGCCCGGCGGGGCAGACCCGTGGACGGGTCGAGGGCGAACCAGGTGACGTCGCCGGAGCGTTCGTTGGCGACGTAGAGGAATCCCGCGGAGACGGCGAGCGCGCGCGGCCAGTGGCCCCCGCACGGCACGGTGCCGACCAGCCGCAGCGCCTCCCCCTCGCCCTCCACGGCGAACACGGACAGCACGTCCTCGCCGCGGGTGGCCGTCCACACGAACCGGCCGTCGGGCGAGACGGCGATGCCCGAGGGGTAGGCGTCCCCGGCGGGCGCGTCGGGCAGCACGGGGACCTCCACCAGCGGCTTCAGCGAACCGTCCGGGGCGTCCCAGCGGCAGGCGGTGACGCTCGGCGTGAGTTCGTTGACGACGTACGCGTACGAGCCGCCCGGGTGGAAGACCAGGTGACGCGGGCCGGAGCCCGGGCGCAGGGCGACCTCCCGGTGCAGCAGGGGGCTGCCGTCGCGCAGGTCGCACACCCGTACCGAGTCCGTCCCGAGGTCCACGCTGACCGCCCAGCGCCCCGTCGGGTCCGGCTGGACCTGGTGGGCGTGCGGTCCCTGCTGACGCTTCGTGTGCGGCCCGGAGCCGCTGTGCCGCAGGACACCGGAGGCGGCCCGCGCCAGGGTGCCGTCCGCCCGGACCGGCACGGCGGTGACGCTGCCGGACCCGTAGTTGGCGGTCAGGACGTGGCCGTCGAAGACGCTGAGGTGCGTGGGGCCGTTGCCGTCGACCGGCACGGGCGCCCCCGCCCGCTCGGGGACGTCCCCGGTCACGCCGTACGCCACCACCGCGCCCTCGGCGGTCTCGCTCACCGCGTACAGCGTGCCGCCGGTCGGCGACAGGGCCAGGTACGAGGGGTCGGGAATGCCGTTCGCCCTGCTCAGGACGGTCAGCGCACCGCTGTCCGGATCAACGGCCGCCACCACGATCCCCGGCCCGCCGGCCGCGGTGAACGAACCGATGAACGCCCGCCCGGGCCGTCTGCCGACCTCCGCCACCGCTGTCCCCTCTCGTGTCGCCGCCGTCCCGGGGTGACGGTAGCAGCCGGCCTCGCGCGGTCTAGACCAGACGAGAGGCTCGGGACGGGTGTTTCCGCAGGCCCGCGACGGGGGGCTCGATACGGGGCACGCCGAGGGCACCGGTGGTCCGGGCGTGGCGACGGATCCGGCCGGAGCCCGGCTTCGGCCCCGCGACGGTCGCGGGGGACGCGGCCTCACGCGCCGACCAGCGGCGCCTCTCGCCTGGCCCGCAGGGGATGGGCCAGCTCCGCCAAGGCCCGCTCCAGACCGTCCAGGTGCGTGAGGGCGGACGCATCGCCGAGCGGCGGGAGGCGGTCGGCGGACCACGTCGGCGGGCGGTCGGCCAAGGGCGTCACCGGCGGGCGATCAGCCCACAGCATCGGCGGACGGTCGGCGCACGGCACCGGCAGACGGTCGGCGTACGGCACCGGCAGACGGTCGGCCAAGAGCACCGGCAGACGGTCGGCCAAGAGCACCGGCAGACGGTCGGCCAAGAGCACCGGCAGACGGTCGGCCAGGAGCATCGGCGGACGGTGGGCGTACGGGGTGGTCCGCGTGCGCTCGGGGTTCGGCTGCGGGCACTGCGCGCGGACGGCCCGCTCCGGTCCGCCCACGGTCAGCGCCTCCACAGCGCCCTGCACGCGCCGGCAGGCGGCGGCGAGGCGGACGTCGTGGGAGGCTTCGGGGTCGGCGGCGACCGCGGCCAGGCCGCGGATCTCGCGGGCGCAGTCGTCGAGCAGGGCCAGGACCCGGCGGGCGCGCCGCTTGCGGACGAGGACGGGGTTCAGCGGGTGGACGAGCGGGGCGACGGAGAGCCGTACCCGGCCGAGGAGCTGTTCGAGTTCGGCGACCCGTGCGGCGGGGTCGGCCTCCGGGTCGCCGGCGAGGCGTGCCGCGGCCTCCGCGGTGCAGGTGTGGACACAGCGCAGGGCACGCCGGATCCAGCCGTCGGTGACGGTGTGGGTGGTGACGGGGAGCACGAGCAGGACGGCCAGGACGGCACCGAGGGCCCCCACGCCGGTCTCCACGGCCCGCAGCGCCAGCAGGGCGGGGTCGAGGACGCCGAGGAGTCCGTAGAGCAGCTCGGCGAGCAGGGTCACCCAGAGCATCATCCAGGTGTAGGAGACGGCGGCGGTGTAGAAGATGCCGAAGACGCTGACGGCGGCCAGGGCGGCCGTGGGTACGCCGGCGCCGTTCACGGGGACGGCGACGAGCAGTCCGAGTCCGATGCCGAGGACCGTGCCGAGGACCCGGCGGAAGCCGCGCACCAGGGTCTCGCCGCGCGAGGTGGTGTTGACGAAGACCCACCAGGTGGCACCGACGGCCCAGTACCAGCGCTGGCCCGACACCAGCTGGCCCACGACGAGGGCGAAGCCGGCGCCCGCCGTGGCCTGGACCGCCTGCCGGGTGGTGACGCGGACGAGTCCTCGGCCGCCCGGCGGCACGGGAACGGGAACGGGAACGGGCGGCAGCCGGCGCTCGTAGCACCAGGCCCCGAAGCGCACCGCCGCCGCGCTCAGCACGGACAGCACGACGGCCCCGCACAGCTCGGGCAGCCGGCCGCCGGTCGCGTGCAGGAACTGCGCGACGAAGAACATCATGAACGCGAACACGCCGAGGCTGTGCCCGCGGGGCCCCCAGCGGCGCGCGTACACGCCCGCGCCGACGACGGCGAGGAAGGTGAGGTCGCGGGCCACCGGGTGGCCGTGCAGCAGGGCCGCGGCCGCCAGCACGGGCAGGCCGACGGCGGGCAGCAGCGCGGTGGTGACCGCCTGGCCGCGCATGGTGGCGTCGGTGACGGTGAACAGGGCGAGCAGCGCGGCGAGCCCGCCGGTGACGGCACCGGCCAGGGAGTGCCCGGCGAGGCCGCACACCACGACCGCCGACCCGATACCGAGGACGGCCCGCGCGGCGAAGCGCAGCCGCGCCCGCCCCGGGTCCGGAGCCACGAACACCCTCTTCAGCACTGTGTCCCGCCCCTCCGCGACATCGGCACGCAAAAGGCGCCGCGGGGTCCGCAGCGCCATCGATGTCCCCATGACAGCATCCAGGCCACCACTGGCTCAAGTGCCTGCTCAGAAGGTGAGCCAATGGCCCATTGGTTCAGGAAGTGCCAAGGCCATCGGAATGCCAATGGACCAGGATCGAACGGCTCACCCTCAAGGCGCACCGCTGGGCCATCGGTACAGTCGAGGGAAGATCGCAGGCACGCAGACCGAGGAGGCCGGGCACCCCGTGGCCGTGGACGAGCTGGACACCCGCATCCTGCGCCTGCTGCTGGAGCAGCCGCGCACCAGCGCGCGCGAGTACGCCCGCGTCCTGGGCATCGCCCGCGGCACCCTCCAGGCCCGCCTCGACCGGCTGGAGCGGGAGGGCGTCGTCACCGGTACCGGCCCGTCCCTCTCCCCCGCGGCGCTCGGCCACCCGGTGCTGGCGTTCGTGCACATCGAGGTCACCCAGGGCCACCTCGACGACGTGGGTGACGCGCTGGCCGCCGTGCCGGAGATCGTCGAGGCGTTCTCGATCACCGGGGGCGGCGACCTCCTCACCCGGGTGGTGGCGCGGGACAACGCGCACCTGGAGGACGTCATCCAGAAGCTCATCAGCCTCCCGGGCGTGGTCCGCACCCGCACCGAGGTCGCCCTGCGCGAGCGGGTGCCGTACCGCCTGCTGCCGCTGGTGGAGTCGATCGGCCGGTCCACGGCCGGAAAGTGACCCCGAGCACGCCCGGCGGCCGGTCCGGCCGCCGGAGGGCGACCGCACGCCGGAGCGGCCGATCCCGTCCACACGGTTGACGCCCCTCCGCACCGCCTCTAACGTCTGGTCGATCACTCGCACACTGTCCGTGATATCGAACATTCTGCCTCCGGAGGAGCAGTACATGGCGCAGCCCCTCACCAGACGGACCCTTCTGCAGAGCGCGGTCCTCGCGGCCTCCGTCCCCGGAATCGCCGGCGGAGCCTCCGTGGCGGCCTCGGCGGCCACCGCGGCCCCGACGGCCGTGCTGCCGCCCCCGGCCGCCTGGACCCTGCTCCCCTTCGACCTCGGCAGCGTCTCCCTCGGCCCCGGCGTCTTCGCCGACAAGCGCCGGCTGATGCTGGACCACGCCCGCGGCTACGACGTGCACCGGCTGCTCCAGGTGTACCGGGCGAACGCGGGCCTCTCCACGCTGGGAGCGGTCGCCCCCGGCGGCTGGGAAGGGCTCGACGGGGAGGCCAACGGCAATCTGCGCGGCCACTACACCGGCCACTTCCTGACCATGTTGTCCCAGGCCTACGCGAGCACCGGCGACCAGCTGTACGCGGACCGGATCGGGACCGTGGTCGGCGCGCTGACCGAGGTGCGCGAGGCGCTGCGGCGCGACCCGGCCGTGCTGGGCGTGACCGGCAGGTTCGGTACGGCCGTGGAGAACGTCCGGGGCTCCTACCAGTACGTCGACCTGCCCGCCGGCGTCCTCGGCGGCGCGTCCGAGATCACCCTGGCCGCCTGGGTGAAGCCCACCCACGCCAGTGCCTGGGCCCGCGTCCTCGACTTCGGCGACGACACGACCCGCTATCTGTACCTGACCACGCGCAACGCCGGCGGGGTGCCCCGGTTCGCCGTCACCACCGGCGGACCCGGCGCCGAGCAGGGCCTCGACGGCACCACCCCGCTCCCCCTCGACGAGTGGAGCCACCTGGCGGTGACCCTCGCGGGGAGCACCGGGACGCTGTACGTCAACGGCACGGAGGTGGCCCGGAACACGGCCATGTCCCTCACCCCGGCCGCCCTGGGCACCCTCGCCCACCACTGGCTCGGCCGCTCCCACTACGCCGCCGACCCCGTCTTCGCGGGCGCCTTCGGCGGCTTCGACGTCTGGTCGCGCGCCCTGGGCGCGGCGGAGATCGGCGGCCTGCAGAGCGTCCGCGGCGCCGGCGACCTCGCCTCGTACGCCTTCGACGAGACGTCGGGCTCCACCTTCGCGGACACCTCCGGGCACGGCCTGACCGCCACCCTGCGCCGCACCTGGGGCGGTCCCAGCCACCCCGGTTTCCTCGCGGCCTACCCGGAGACGCAGTTCATCGAACTGGAGTCGATGACCGGCAGCGACTACACGCGGGTGTGGGCGCCCTACTACACCGCGCACAAGATCCTGCGAGGCCTGCTGGACGCCCACCTCGCCACCGACGACGCCCGCGCCCTCGACCTGGCGTCCGGACTGGGCGACTGGATGCACTCCCGGCTGTCGCCCCTCCCCGAGACCACGCTCCAGCGGATGTGGGGCCTGTTCTCCAGCGGCGAGTTCGGCGGCATCGTGGAGGCGATCTGCGATCTGCACGCGCTCACCGGCAAGGCCGAGCACCTCGCGCTCGCCCAGCTGTTCGACCTCGACCGGCTCATCGACGCGTGCGCCGCGAACACCGACATCCTGGACGGCCTGCACGCCAACCAGCACATCCCGATCTTCACCGGGTACGTCCGGCTGTACGACGCGACGGGCGAGGAGCGCTACCTCACCGCCGCGAAGAACTTCTGGGACATGGTCGTACCGCACCGCATGTACGGCATCGGCGGCACCAGCACGGGCGAGTTCTGGAAGGCGCGGGACGTCATCGCGGGCACCCTCGGCGCCACGACCGCCGAGACCTGCTGCGCGTACAACCTGCTGAAACTCAGCCGGCTGCTGTTCCTCCACGAGCAGGACCCGAAGTACATGGAGTACTACGAGCGGGCCCTGCTCAACCAGGTCCTCGGCTCCAAGCAGGACACCCCCGACGCCGAGAAGCCGCTGGTCACGTACTTCATCGGCCTCACGCCGGGGCACGTCCGGGACTACACCCCCAAGCAGGGCACCACCTGCTGCGAGGGCACCGGCATGGAGAGCGCCACCAAGTACCAGGACTCGGTCTACTTCGCGGCCGCCGACGGCAGCGCCCTCTACGTCAACCTGTACAGCCCCTCCACCCTGACCTGGGCGGAAAAGGGTGTCACCGTCACGCAGAGCACGGACTTCCCCCGCGAGCAGGGCACCACGCTCACCGTCCGGGGCGGTACCGCGTCCTTCGCGCTGCGGCTGCGCGTGCCGTCCTGGGCGACCGCCGGGTTCCGGGTGACGGTCAACGGCCGCAGGGCCGGCGGCACCCCCACCCCGGGGACGTATTTCACCGTGTCCCGGACCTGGCACGACGGGGACACCGTCCGCGTCGAGGCGCCGTTCCGGCTGCGCGTCGAGAAGGCCCCGGACGACCCGTCCCTGCAGACCCTGTTCCACGGCCCGGTCCATCTCGTCGCCCGCGACGCCGCCACCACCTACCTGGAGTTCGGCCTCTACCGCAACGCGGCCCTCTCCGGCGACCTGCTGCCCTCCCTGACCCCCGTGGACGGGAAGCCGCTGCACCACACGCTGGACGGGACCGAGTTCGCCCCGTTCTTCGAGGGCACCGAGGATCCGACCCACGCCTACGTGCGCCGGGCCGAACCCCGGGTGGTCTTCGGCAACAGCGACTCGGGCGTGGCCAACCCCGCCAAGGCGGACGGCACCACCCTGCTCGACGAGGTGTGGGCGGGGGCGCCGTTCAACGGCAAGGCAGCGCTGGTGGCCCGGGTGCGGAGCGTGGTGAACGCCTGGGTGGCCGACGGGCTGCTCGGACAGACCGACGGAGAGACGGTGGTGAGCACGGCGCGGAACGCGACCTTCGTGCCATGACGGATGACCGGATCGCGGATCGCGGATGACGGATGAGGGATGAGGGATGACCGGATCGCGGATGCGTGACTGACGTCGCCCGGTGCGGGGCCGTTACGACCGGCGGCGCGGCCTGCCGCCGCCGGTACCGCGCCGGCCGCCGCCCTGGGCGCCGCCCGCGCGGCCGCGGGTCCCTCCACCCGCCGCGGCCTTGCGCGGGGCGCCACCGCCGGACTGCGGAGCCCGCCGTTCGCCCTTCCGCTCCTGCTTGCGGTCGCCCTTGCCGTCGCCGCTCCGCTCGCCCCTGCGCTCCACCGGTGTCTGCTGGGCCCGGCCGCGCGTGCTGTTGACGGTGCGGCCCCGGACGATGCCGATGAAGTCCTCGACCAGGTCGGTGGTCGCGTCCTCGGGCCAGGACAGCGCGACGCTCGACTGCGGGGCGTCCAGGACCGGGCGGTACGTGAGGTCGCGGCGGTGGTGCAGACGGGCCAGCGACTGGGGCACGACCAGGACGCCGATGTTCGCCGCGACCAGTTCGATCGCGTCCGCCGTGGTGGCCGGGCGCTCGAAGGCGGGCTCGCCGGGCAGCCGCTCCCAGCCGAGGACGTCGTCGAGGGGGTGGAGAACCACCTCGTCGGCGAGGTCGTCGAGGGTGACTTCCTCCGCCGCCGTCAGCAGGTGGTCCTTGGGGACCACGACGACGCTCGTCTCGGTGTAGAGGGGGATCGCGCTGAACACCGTACGGTCCACCGGGAGCCGTACGAAACCGGCGTCGGCGGCACGGTCGCGCAGCACGCCGGAGACCTCCGCCGCCGTCACCTGGAGGAGGGTGAGGGGGACGTCGGGCAGGCGCTCCTCCCAGGTCCGCACCCACTTGGCGGGCGTCACTCCGGGGACGTACGCGAGCCGGAACGAGGGGGAATCCGCCGAGTCGGTCATCCCGCCAGGCTACCGGCTGTGGTCGGGGGCGCCGCCCGCGGCCGATAGTCTGGACGACATGAAGTCGCACCAGAGCACCCAGACGATGAAGCCCGCGACCGCGGCGAAGAAGCTGGGTGTGTACCTCCCCGCCACCCCCGCCGAGTTCCAGGAGGGTGTCGTCTCGCGCGCCGAGTTCAACGAACTCCAGGCGAACCCGCCGGAGTGGCTGCGCGCGCTGCGGGAGAGCGGTCCGCACCCCCGCCCGGTCGTGGCGGCGAAGCTGGGCGTGTCGATCGCGGGACTGGCCCGGGGCGGCGTCACCGAGGCGCTGACCACCGAGCAGATCGAGGCCCTCAAGACCGCCGGTCCCGAGTGGCTGGCGAAGGAACGCGCCACCCAGGCGGAGGTCCGCAAGGAGGCGGTCCGCCTCAAGCAGCGCAAGGCCGAGAAGGCGGAGCAGGCCGAGAAGGCGGAGCAGGCCGCGCGCACGGAGCGCTGACCCGGAACCCGGCCGACGGCTCGCGGGCACGGCTCGCGGGCACGGCTCGCGGCCGACGGTTCCCGGCCGCGGGAGAGGTTCATCGTCCCGAACACCAGGGCGAGCAGCAGGACCGGCCCCCACTGGTGCCGGGTGAGCGCCCGCAGGCGAGGGCGGCCGACGGCCGGCAGGGCGAGTGCGGCGACGTACTGGCGTACCGCCACGACGCCCACGGGGCCGAACACGGGGAAGGCGAGGGAGCGGATCGCCGCGCCGGTCTGGTGGGACAGCCCACTGCCGACCATGACGGCCACCCCGGCGAGCCGCTGGCCCGGCGGCGGTCCGTGCGGCCGGCCGACCTCGGTGGACGGACGCTGCTGATCGACCGCCGCACCGGCGCCACCACCCCTGCACTGTGGCCTGCCGACGCGTGGCCGGCCACCGAGGAGACCCACGACGTCGACGACTGGCTCACCGTGATCGCCACCGGCCCCGGCGTCGGCATGACCGCCGAGTCGGCCGCGAACCGGTACCCACGGCCCGGGATCATCCACCCTCCCGTCCGCGACGCCGAACCGGTCGCCGTGCGCCTGGCGTGGCGGCGCGACGATCCCCGTCCGGCGACCCAGGCCGGGATGGAGCTGCTCACGGCGCTGTACCGTGCGCAGTGAGCCCCGGGAGTCGCTCGGGGGCCGTCGGGATGACTACGATCTGGTCAGGTTCACCGACGTGGGTGTTTCGAGGTTGTTGGGGGTCGGGATGGTTGCTGGTCGTGTGGTGCGCTTCGACAGCCAGCGTGGTTACGGGTTCATCGCGCCCGACGACGGCGGCGAGGACGTCTTCCTGCACGTGAACGACATGCTGATGCCCGAGTCGCAGGTGCGGCGGGGCATCGTCGTGGAGTTCGAGATCGAGGACGGAGAGCGCGGGCCGAAGGCGTCCGGGGTCCGGCTGGCGCGGGGCGCGGACGGCAAGCCGCTGGCGGCCGACGACGACGTCCTGTGCGATGTGCTCAGCACGGAGGAGTTCACCCGGGACGTCACCGAGGCCCTGCTGACGGCTGCGCCCTCGCTCACCGCCGAGCAGATCCTCCAGGTCCGCGGCTCGCTGGCCCAGTTCGCGAAGAATCACGGCTGGGTCGAGGGCTGAGCGCCCCGGCCGGGCTGCCGGCCGGACGTTCCGTGTCGCGTCGGCCCCGGTGGAGCCGGGGCGGACACGGTCGGTGTGCCCGCCGTCCCACCCGTGCGACCGGATGCCGGCCGCGGGAGGTGCGGGCGACCCCGGAGTGTGCCGGAGCGTCGGTGTCCCGGGCGGGCGTCGGCGTCGGCATCGGGCCGCCCGCCTGTCGATCGCCTCGGTGATCGAGGCGCATGCCGTCCCGCGCCGTCCGGCGCGTCTGCCGGGCCGGCCGCTGCCCGCCTTCCCCGCCTCACGGTGGTGCCGAGCGACAGCGGCCCCCTGACGGCGCTCCCCACCCCCGGCATCGACCGTCCCCGCGGACCGAGCCACGCCCTCGGTATCTACCGCCCCCGGCGGATCGAGCCACGCCGTCGGGACGCCGCCGGGACGCCGTCGTGGTGGCGGCGTGGCGGCGTGGCGGCGTGGCTGCGTCCTGGCACTGCCGGAACGTCGTCAGGACGCCGCCGTCGGAACGTCGGCGGAACATCGCCGGGACGCCGGGCGGAGCGAGCGGCCCGTGACCGGAACGAGCCCTCCGCGGGCGGCTGTCCGCTCCTCGAGCCGGACGCGCGTACGTCGTCGACCTGGGCTTTCGTCCCGGTGGTGCCGCGCAGCGCCGAGCCACCGCCTCGGCCCGGGACCCGTTGTCAGTGGCCTGTTCTACAGTTCCCATCACTTGATCACTGCGGGTGCGGGAGGCACACATGGGGTGGGTGTCGGCCGGCGGCTACGAAGTCGCCCTCGACGACGGCAAGGTGGTGTGCCGCAACGCGGCCGGGCGGCGGTTGAAGTCCGTACCGCCCAAGATCGCGGACGATCCGGCCGTGGTGGGCCTGCGTCAGCTCGTCGAGTGGCTGGAGCGGCACGAGCGCCGGTGCCTGTCCGACGTCGAGCGGTGGATGGTGCGCTCGCTGCCGGTACCCCTCACGGTCCTCACCCGGGTGTGGCCCGACCCGGCCTGGCGGGCCGCCCTGCGCGACCTCGTCGTCATGGGAGCCGACGGCGAGGTGGCCGGTTTCCTGCGGGACGCCGACCCCGAGCGCGGTCTCGGTCTGGTCGACCTGGACGGCGACACCGTACGGATCGCACCGGACCTCGTCCGGCTTCCGCACCCGGTGCTCCTCGACGACCTGGAGGAGCTGCGGGAGTTCGCCGTCGAACTCGGCGTCGAGCAGCGCGCCCAGCAGCTCTTCCGCGAGGTGTGGCACCGGCCCGCCGCACTCGACGCGGAGGCCGCCTCCGTCGAGGACTACGCGGGCGGGCTCTTCAAGCAGCTGCGCTTCCTGCACGGCCGGGCGGCGCAGCTCGGCTACCGCGTGCGCGGCGGCCACGCCGTGTGCTCCGTCCTGGAGGACGGCCGCGGCGTCGAGGCCCGGGTGTGGGTCGGTGACTACGACGGCTACGAGGAGACGGAGACCGGCCCGCTGGTCTTCACCGACGGCGCGGGGCGGGCGCTGAAGCTCGGTCAGGTCGGGCCGGTGGCCTGGTCGGAGGGCATGCGCATGGCAGCCGCGCTGTACGCGGGCCGCGACATCGAGGACGAGGAGCAGGCGGCATGACGTACGACGAGACCACCACGACCGCCCTGCTCGACGCCGGCGCCGTCCTGCCGCCGGGCACCACCGGCCGGGAGGACGCCGACGTCCTCACCGTCCGCACGTACACGCACCCCGTTCTGGACGACCGGCAGGTCGTGCGGCTCGTCGCGGGCACGCTCGGCGAGGCCGAGGACCTCGCCCTGGACTTCCTGGGGCTGGTCCGCGAGCCGGAGACCCCCGAGGTCGGCCAGGTGCGCCGGGAGACGCTCGGCTTCCCCGCCTGGGCGCTGGTCAACGACCCGGCCAACGGACACCACGCGCTGGCCCTGGTCAAGGACGTCGAGCGGCTCGCCCAGCAGGCCAAGTCCCGCCCCGGCACGGCCAAGGAGGGCTTCGAAGCGCTCGGCACGAGGCTCGGCCGGGCCGTGCCGCACTTCCTGCCCACCTTCTACGAGCAGGCCGCCCGGGTCTTCCTCCAGCACGAGAACACCACCTACGCCGCCGCCTTCTTCGGCAAGGCCCGCGAGGCCGAGCGGGTGCACGCGCTGGCCGTGGACGAGGAGCGCCAGCGGGCCGTGTTCCTGGAGTTCGCCTTCGCCGGGGCACTCACGGTCAAGGCGCTCAAGGAACACGTGAAGGCCCTCGCGGCACGGCTCAGCCCCGCCGACGCCTGGACGCAGTTCCGGCAGCTGACCGTGGAACGCTGCGCGGCCGGCATGCCGCCGTACGCCTCGCTGCCCCAGGACGCGCGCGGGCTGATCAAGGCCGCCGGGCTCGACCGCGTCACCGAGGAGTGCTCCCTGGTCGCCGACCTGCTCGCCTCCCCGGCGGCGGTCCGGGCGCCCGCGTCCTTCTGGAACACCTACCGGGCGGCCCTCGTCGTCCTGGCCGAGCGGCAGCCCACCGTACGGGCCCGGCTGCTGGAGATCATGCCGGCGGGCCTGGGCCGCTCCACCGAGGACGACGAGTTCTGGCTGGCGCTGCTCGCGGAGACCCGCGCCGACCTGCTGCTGACCGGGGACGCCGGGGCGACGGACGGCGGGGAGGACCCGGCGGCCGGTGTCGACCCGGCGGACTGGCTCAGCCGCTGGTCCCTGCACCGCAAGCACGGCTCGTCCGTCTCCGACCGCTCGCCGTCCACGCTCGCGCTCGTCGAGCGGATGGCGCCGCGGCTGCGCGCCCGGGGCCGCGCCGTGGACCTCTTCACGGGCCGCTGGCACGCCGGCGCCGACCTCGACCTGCTGGACCTGTGCGTCGCTCAGGGCATACCTCTGGCACCGCCCGCGGCCGGCCAGGACGTCTTCCTCCCGCTGAACCGCTGGCTGCAGGACACCCGGCCCGGCCGCCGCGATCTGACGGCCATCGCGGCCGACCCACGCCACCGGCGGCTGCTGTACGTGTCCGTCGGCACCCTGAGCGGCCACCGCCCCGAACCGGAGCTGCTGGACGGCCTCGCCGGGCAGCCGGTCCTCGCCGACGTGCTGCGCGAGTGGCTGGACGACGCGGCCGAGGAGCTGACCGCCGCGGCCGGCCTGCCCGCGGCCCGTACGGCGCTCGACCGGCTGCGTCCGTTCCGGACGGTCGCCGCCCGGGTGAGCCCGGCCGCCGTCGCCAAGGTCGCCGCGCACCGGGCGGCGCCGCTGCTCGGCCGCACCCTGCGGGCCGGGATCCCGGACGAGCTGGGCTGGCCCGCCCTGGAGGAGGCGCTGGCACGGCTCGACGCCGAGACCCTTCGCGGCCGCGACGACACCCTGGCCGTGGAGGAGGCCTGGCCCGCGCTGATCCTCTCCCGCCGGCACAAGGCGATCGTCGTCGGCCCGCAGGAGATCCTGCTGGAGCACGACCTGCGGCTGCCCGCGGAGCTGGACCGCTGGCAGCGTCCCGTCTTCCGTTACACGGACGGCGAACTGCTGGTCATGTGGCGGCAGGGCAGCAAGCAGTTCGGCTACTGGTCGGCCCGCCCGTCCGAGGTGTTCCCGCTCGGCGGCGAGCAGCTCCCCCACTGGTACGGCAGCAGCGACGCGGGCGAGCCGTCGATCCCGCTGCCCGGGGGCGGCCGCGCCACCGGCGGCCGCACCCTGCACGCCGGGGACACGGTCGTACCGCCCGACCGTCCCGTCCTCGGGGACGGCACCTCGTACTGGCGCCAGGGCAGGGAGGGCCGCCGCCGCGTGTGGCTGGAGTACGACCCGGCCACCGGCACGCACGGACGTGCCTCGCTGCCCGCGTTCCTGCGGACCGGGATCCGCGAGGACACGACCCTGCTCCAGCAGCACTGCGCGGTGCTGCCGCTCCAGCCCGGTCTGGAACACAGCCCGTTCGGCACGGACGGCACGGTCCTCGGCCGCTGGGTGCGCCGGGAGGGCACCGGCACCGAGGCCCGTACGACCGCCGGCACCCCGGACGGGCGGACCGTGAGCCTGCCGACGGGCCAGGGCCGGGATGCGGGCGTCCCGCTCGGCGCGCTGCGCCTGCCCGGCGCCGAGCCCATGGTGGTCGCCCGGCACCGGCACATCGCCCTGTACACGGCGGACGAGACCGCCGGCGCACTGGAGTGGGGACGGGTGACGCCTCTGGAGCGCGGCGGCGAGTTCGCCGCCGGTACGCGCCTGGTGCCGCCGGTCGACTTCTGGCACGCGCTGCGGCCCCGGGACGAGGAGGCGTCGGCGCTCCTGCGAGCCCTGGGCGACGACCGGGCCGGGGAGCTGCTGCGGGCGGGCGCCCAGGCCCTCGCGGAGCGGGCGGCGCTGGTGGCGGCAGCGGCCGAGGCGTCGGGCGCGGGCGCGGCTCCGGCCGCGACGGGCGCGGCTGCCGGCACGTCGGCCGTGGGAACGCCGGCGGTGCGGGTGACGGCCACGGGGACGGCGGACGCCGAGCCGGCCGTCCCGAGCGCCGACACGATGCTCCAGGAGGCCCTCTCCCGTTGCCTGCCCGCGCTCACCGAACCGCACCTGCTCGCCGGTGTCGCCTCCCTCGTCCGTGCCGTCGTGCGACTGGAGGAGTCGACCGCCGCCTTCGTGGCGCCTCCGGTGGAACGGCCGCAGGCCGACCGGCGGCGTACCGAGGGCATGTTCGGCGACTACCGCCCCGAGAACGGCGACGACCAGACCCTGCGCGAGGCCGCGGGCGGATTCGCGCACCTGCACGGCTGGGCGGGCAGCAACCCGCGCCACGCCGTCCTACGGCAGATCCGCGCCGTGAACCACGTGCTGTCCGGGAAGCCCGCCGACGGCAGGCCGCTGCCCGCGGGGGCCAGGCTCACCCCGGCCGCCGACGGGTGGGACAGCGACGACTTCACCGTGCCGGGCATGGGGCTGATGTGGCCGTCCGTGCTGGACGTGCTGCGCCCGCTCGCCTACCGCGCCGCCTCCCCGACCGTCACGGACGCGCACCGGGAGGCGCTGCTGCTGCTGTTCGAGGCGATCACGGAGGGGCCGCTGGCCGCACCGGGCGGCGCCCTGCGCGAGATCGTGCTGAGCGAGCCGTTGCCCAGACAGGAGCGGTCCGGTCAGGTGCTGCGCCGGGACGGCCGCACCGTGGTCGTCCTCGACTGCCGGAACGTCGACACGCAGGGCGGGCGCGTGCACTGGCTCGCCCTGGACCACGATCCGGCGGGCGTGTTCGGCGCGGTCGCCCACTTCACGCTGGAGAAGGAGACCGCGCACCCGCCGGTGTTCGCCGCCGACGCGCTGGCCGCCGTGACCCGGCTGGTACGGGAGAAGGGGGCCGCGCCCTGGCAGGCGGAGGCGCCCGACGCCCTGGCCGCGGTGACCGGGGGCGGGCTGGGGCTGGTGCAGGCGGCCCTGCTGCTCGCGGGCAAGCCGGCACAGCTCACGGACGAGGTGATCGCCGCGACCGGTCTGAAGCCGCGTCAGAAGAGCCTGGGCGACGCGCTGCTGGGCTCGCTCCCGGCCGGCGACCTGGCGGCGCTGACCGGCGCCCTGCTGCCGGAGACCCCCGGGGACCTGTGGACCCGCGGACCCGACACGGACGCGGCGGGCCGAGTGTGGCAGGAGCGGCTCGGCGGGATCGTCCGGCTGCCCGAGGACCTCGCCGGTGAGCTGTCCCTCGCCGGCCTTCCCACGGTCTCCGCCGAACAGGTCCTCAACCCCGCACGCACTTCCTGGCTCAGCCGCACCACGGTCCAGCGCCCCGACAAGGACGGCGACCTGGTCCCGGACGATCCCGGCGCGCTGCCGGGACGGTACGACCTGACGCGCGGCGTGGCCGCACTGGCGGGGCTCGCCTACTCCCTGCCGTACGGGCACCCGCTGCGCGCCGCCCTGCCGGAGGGCCTGGCCGCGCTGCGCCGCCGGGTCGCCGACCCGGGGCTGCTGCTGGACCTCGACGTCACCTGGGCGGAGAACGGCGGGACGACCGCGGCCCAGCTGCGCGGGGCGTACGGTCTGCCGGCCGCCGGGGGTGCCGGCGCGGACGGTCTGACGCGGCTGGGTGAGGCCCTCGTGCTGCGCCCCTGGTACCAGGACCAGGAGGCCGTCCTGGTGCGCCCGGCCGGGCTCACCGGGGCGGACGACACCGTGTTCGGGCTCGTCGAAGGGCTGACCGGGGCGGGTCGCGGCGACGGTCTGCGGGCGCTGCGGACGCTCCTCGGCGACGATCTCGCCCGCGCCCTCGCCGCCGGTGGCGGCACCGAAGGGCCCGCCGGGTACGCGCAGGACCCCACGGTCTGCGTGCCGGAGCTGGTGTCCGAGGTCGCCGTGACGCACGGCCTCGGCGAGGACGCCGCCGCGCTGTACCTCCAGCTGCTGGCCCTGCCCGACCCCACGGACCGCAACTGCGCCCGCTGGACCGGCTGGAAGCCCGCCCGGGTCAAGAAGGCGCGTACCGAACTCGCGGCCACCGCTCTCGTCGTCCAGGCCAAGCGGCCGCGGGCCGGACGCACCCTGTTCCTGCCGTGCGGCTGGTACGACTTCAAGGCGCCCGCGCTGCCGGTGGAGGTCTGGAAGGAGGGCCTGTACCCCGTCCGCGACCATTCCCTCGCTGTGCCGCTGATGCCGGTGCCGGAGCTGTTCACCCGTGCGTGGGACCGCGTCCGCTCCGGGGACGCCCCGGCCTACGAGGAACTCACCACCCGCGCCACCCGCAAGGGCCGCCGCCGATGACCGCCGTCCCGCCCCACCTGGAAGACACCACGTCGATGACCACCACCCTCACCCCGTCCCCCGCCCGCCAGATCGTGCCGCCCGAGGAGCGGCACGCCGCCGAACTGGCCTTCCTCGCCGCCTACGACGACGGGCCGCGCCCGCCCGCCTGGCACCTCACCCCGCGCGCGGTCGTCACGTTCGTCATGGGCAGCGACGGCCGGGCACTGAAGCTGCCCGAGGGAGCCGAGGTGCCCGAGGGCGTGCCGCGCCGCATGGCGGTCGAGGGCAAGTTCGTCGGCGACCGGGCGCTGGTCGAACGGTGTGTGGTGACCCTCGCGGGCGAGCGCGGTCTGCTGCTGGTCGGCGAGCCGGGCACCGCGAAGTCCATGCTGTCGGAGCTGCTGTCGGCGGCCGTGTGCGGCACCAGTGGCCTGACGGTCCAGGGCACCGCCGGCACCACGGAGGACCAGCTCAAGTACGGCTGGAACTACGCCCTGCTGCTGGCGCAGGGCCCCAGCCCGCAGGCGCTGGTGCCGTCGCCGGTGCTGACCGCCATGCGCCGGGGCGCCGTCGCCCGGGTCGAGGAGGTCACGCGCTGTCTGCCCGAGGTGCAGGACTCCCTGGTGTCGCTGCTGTCGGAGCGGCGCATCGCCGTGCCCGAACTGGCGGGCACGGAGGACGCGTTGGCGCACGCGGCGCCCGGGTTCAACCTGATCGCCACGGCCAACCTGCGGGACAAGGGCGTCTCGGAGATGTCCGCCGCCCTCAAGCGGCGGTTCAACTTCGAGACGGTGGGCCCGATTCCGGACCTCGACGCGGAGACCGCGCTGGTGCGCGGGCAGGCGCGGGCGTCCGTGGAGCGGGCGGGGGCGCCGTTCCAGGTCGACGACGCCGTGCTGGAGGCCCTCGTCACCGCGTTCCGGGACCTGCGGGAGGGCCGGTCGGCGGAGGGCTGGGAGGTGGAGCGGCCGTCCACGGTGATGAGCACCGCGGAGGCGGTGTCCGTCGCGGGCGCGCTGGCGCTCTCGGCGGCGTACTTCCCGGGGGACCGTGACGTGCTCGGCCTGCTGCCGGGGCATCTGCTCGGGGTGGTCCGCAAGGACGACCCCGCCGACGCGGCCCGTCTGCGCGGCTACTGGGACGGCCCGGTGCGCCGCCGCGCCGAGCAGGGTTCCGCCACCTGGCGCACCCTGTGGGACCTGCGCGCGGTCCTGGAGGGCTGACGGCCGTGCCCCTCATCCCCAGCACCGGGTCTCCCGGCACCTCCGCCGACGCACCGGCCGCCGTACCCGGCCCGCCCGGTGACGTGTCGCCTTCCCCCCGGTCCCCTCACGACGGGTCCGCCCTGCCCGGCGGGGCACTGCGTGAGCCCGACGCGGCCCTGGCCGCCCTCACCGGTCCGGCGGCGCCCTACCTGATCGGCGTACGGCACCACGCGCCGTCGCTGGCCGCCGCGATGCCCGCGCTGCTCGACGGGGCACGTCCGGACGTGCTGCTCGTGGAGCTGCCGGACGAGATGCAGGAGTGGCTGCCGTGGCTCGGGCACGAGGAGACACAGGCCCCGGTCGCGCTCGCCGCGGCCCCGGGTGACGGGGGCGGCGGGCCGGCGTTCTATCCGTTCGCGGACTTCTCGCCGGAACTGGCGGCCGTGCGCTGGGCCGCCCGGCACGGTGTGCCGGTGATCGCCTGCGACCTGCCGCTCGCGGACCGGGCGTGGGGTGAGGGCCGCCGCGCCGCGGCGCGGGGCGCCGGCGGTCCCGGGCTCACCGCCGCCCTGCGGGCCGGGCTGACCGGCCGTCCCGGGGACGACCTGTGGGACCGGCTCGTCGAGGCCACCGCCCCCGGCTCCCCGCCCGAGGCACTGCGCCGGGCGGCCCTGCTGACCGGGTGGGCGCTGCGCGAGGACGCGGCCGTCTCGGACGGAGTGCCCGCACTGGATCTGCGGCGGGAGCGGTGGATGCGGGCCCGGCTGGCCGAGGCCACCGCGCGCGGGGAGCGGGCCGCCATGGTGGTCGGCGCGTTCCATGCCCCGGCGCTGGTGGGAGAGTTCCCGGAAGAGGAGGACGCAGCCGCCCCTGACGGGCAGCGGACCGTCTGGACGACCTCGCTGATCCCGTACGCCTACGCCCTCCTCGACGAGCGCTCCGGCTACCCGGCCGGCATCCGGGATCCGGAGTGGCAGGACAGGGTGCTGCGCGCGGCGGGCGATCCGACGGCGCTGGAGGAGGCGCTGACCCGGGCCGCCGTGCAGATCTGCGCGGAACTGCGGAGCCTCGGTCATCCGTCGGGGCCCGCCGACGCTCGCGAGATCACCCGGCTCGCCTCCGACCTCGCCCGGTTGCGCGGGCTGCCCGCGGCGGGCCGGGGCGAACTGGTCGAGGCCGTGCAGACGGTGCTGGCCCAGGGCGAGCCGTACGGGCGGGGGCGGGCCGTGGCGCGGGCGATGGAGCGGGTGCTCGTCGGCACGCGCACCGGGCGCCCCGCCCCTCGGGCGCCGCGCAGCGGTCTCGCCCCGGCGGTGGAGGCCGAGGTGGCGGAGCTGGGCCTGCCCGGCCCCGCGACGGGCGGTCCCGGCACGGCCCGTGACCTGCGCCTGGACCCGCTGCGGTCCGACCTCGACCGGCGCCGTGAGCTGCTGCTGCGCCGGCTGACGGTGTGCGGGGTGCCGTACGCGCAGGCCAGAGAGGTCACCGGCGCGGGCGGCGCCGAGGCCCTCACCTCCCGCTGGGAGGTGCGCTGGACGCCCGCGACGGCGGCCATGCTGACCGCGGCCGCCGTGCGGGGTGTGACCCCGGCGCAGGCCGCCGAGGGCGTGCTGCGGGACCGGCGGCGCGCGGAGCGGGACGAGGGAGGCCCGACGGCCGCGCAGTGTCTGGAAGGGCTCGCGCGGGCGGCGGAGTGCGGTCTGCCCGCGCTCACCGACGAGCGTCTCGACGACGTCGCCGAGTCCCTGCCCCCGGCGGGCACGCTCCCCGAACTCCTCGCCGGTCTGAGCCTGGTGGACCGGCTGCGCGCCGGTCACGTCCCCGGCCTCGGCGCCGACGCGGACCGCACGGCCCGGGCGGCCGCCACCGCCGAGCTGCTCACCTCCGCGGCGGTACGGCAGGTGGACGGCCTGACCGGGTCCGAGGACCCCGCCGACGCGCACGCCCTGCTCGAACTGGCGCACCGCGCAGACCTGTTGGGCGGCATCCGGCTCACCGACGCCCTCGCCCGGCTCGCCGCGGACGGCTCGCCCCTGATGCGCGGGGCAGCCGGGGCCGTCCGTGTCCTGCTCGGGCAGGAGGACGCCCGCGTCCTCGGCGACCGGGTGGCCTCCTGGGTGGACGGCGCCGTCGACCCCGACTCCCGCGCCGCGCTCACCGCCCGGCTCGGCGGGCTGCTCACCGCCGCGGGCCCGCTGCTGGAGGCGGCGGCGCCCGCGCTGGAGCCGCTGCTCGACCGGGTCGCGGAACTGCCCGACCGGGAGTTCCTCGACCGGCTTCCGGCACTGCGGGGCGGTTTCGACACCCTGAGTCCCGCGGCGCGCGACCGCCTCCTGGCGGCCGTCGAGGAGCGTCTCGACACCGCGCGCGTCGCCGACACCGACGGGATCGACCCGGCCGCGCTCGCGGTGTGGACGGGTGCGGACCTCGCCGCCCGCGGCACCCTGCGCTCGCTCGGCCTGCTGCCCGCACCGGGGGGTGTCGAGGCCGGCACCATCGCGGAAGGCGCCGCCGTGCCGTCGGCCGGCGAGGACCGCCGCCTGGCGCCCGCCGACCGGTGGCGGCTCGTCCTGGGCCGCCGTGCCGACCGCCTGCCGGCGTCTCTGGCGCCGCTGGCGACCGCGCTGGACGAGCTGTACGGCAGCGGGCGCGGGGAGGGCAGCAGAGGTGATCTCACCGGGGCGGGGCCCGGCGGCGGCCGGGAGGTGCCGTACCCGGGGGTGCGGGAGTGGTCGCAGGAGCTGGCCGCGCTGTTCGGGCCCGGTATCAGGGAGGAGGTGCTGGCGGCGGCCGCCGCCGCGGGCCGCAAGGACGTCCTCACCGAGCTGGACGCGGACAGCGTGCGGCCCTCGGTGGATCTGCTGCGGACCGTGCTCCGCCACGCCGGCGGGCTGCCCGAGGCCCGGCTGGCCGTGCTGCGCCCGCTCGTCCGGCGACTGGTCGACGCCCTGACCCGGCAACTGGCCACCCGGCTGCGTCCCGCCCTGCACGGCACGGCCCTCCCCCGCCCCAGCAGGCGGCCCGGTGGCGGCCTCGACCTGGCCCGCACCCTGCGGGCCAACCTGGCGACCGCGCGCCGCGGCCCGGACGGCACCGTCCAGGTCGTCCCCGAACACCCGGTCTTCCGTACCCGGGCACGGCGGGCCGCCGACTGGCGGCTGATCCTGGTGACGGACGTGTCCGGCTCCATGGAGGCGTCCACGGTGTGGGCCGCGCTGACCGCCTCGGTGCTGGCGGGGGTGCCGACCCTGTCGACGCACTTCCTGGCCTTCTCGACAGAGGTCATCGACCTCACCGGGCATGTGGAGGACCCGCTGTCGCTGCTGCTGGAGGTCAGCGTCGGCGGCGGCACCCACATCGCGGCGGGGCTGCGGCACGCGCGCGAGCTGGTCACCGTGCCCTCGCGGACCCTCGTCGTGGTCGTCAGCGACTTCGAGGAGGGCTACCCGCTGGGCGGCCTCCTCGCGGAGGTCCGCGCACTCGTCGGGGCGGGCTGCCACGTCCTGGGCTGCGCGAGCCTCGACGACACGGGCCGGCCTCGTTACTCCACGGGCGTCGCGGGCCGGCTCGTCGCCGCGGGCATGCCCGTCGCCGCCCTCAGTCCGCTCGAACTGGCCCGCTGGGTAGGGGAGAAGATCGCATGAGCCAGGACCTGTCGAGGGAGTCGAGGAAGTCGGGGGAGTCGAGGGAGTCGAGGGACCGGACGGTTCCGGCGCCGCCTTCGCACCGGATGGATCGGGACCCATCGGCTCCGGACCAGTCGGCTCCGGGCCCATCCCCGGACCAGTCGGCTCCGGACCAGTCGATTCCGGGCCCATCCCCGGACCAGTCGGCTCCGGACCAGTCAATTCCGGGCCCATCCCCGGACCAGTCGGCTCCGGACCAGTCGATTCCGGGCCCGTCCCCGGACCAGTCGGCTCCGGGCCCGCCGACCGACCCGTCGCTTCAGGACGCGCCGACGGACGCGCCCCTTCCGGAGCCGCCTGCGGAGGGGCCGGGCTCCGGGCTGCCACCGGTCGATCCGTCCGTCACCGCCGAACTCGTCGGGGCGCTCTCCCCCCGGCTCCGCAAGCGGCTGGACGCGGGCGTGGCCAAGCTCGCGGCGCGGCCGGTCGTCCGTGCGGGCGACACCGTACGGATCGCCGTCGACGACGACACCGACCTCGTGCTGCACGCACCCGGCGGGACGGTGACCGCCGCGGACGCGATCCGGTGCGGGTGCCTGCTGGCCCCGGACTGTCTGCACCGCGCGGCGGCGGCCTCGGCCGCTCCGGTGGCCGAGGCCACGGCAGGCGCCCCCGTCGACACGCCCGTCGCCGCCGGTGCCGGCACTTCTGCCGGAGCTCCGGCCGCGATCGCCGCGGAGGCCGAGGACCGACGGAAGGAGGAAGCAGGGGCCGCGAGCGCCCCGGACGCCCGAGGGGAGGAGCGGGCGGAAGCCGAGACCGCCACCGACGGCGAGCGCACCGCCGCACGGGCCGTGCACGACGCGACGGCCGCCGTCCTCGAAGCGGGCACCGACGGGACCGGCGCCGTGCTCCAGGCGGAGCTGCTGCGCGCCGCGCACACCGCTCGTCTGGCCGGCCTGCCCCGGGCCTCCGCCGCGGCGGTCTCCGTGGTCACCGGGGTACGCGCGGCGCGCTCCGCCGACCCCGCGTACCGTCTCGCGGACCTGTCGGCCGCCGTGCGCGAGGTCCTGGACCTCACCCACCGGCTGCCGCGGGCCGGCGGCCCCGACCTGGCCGGCCTGCGGGGCACGGTGCGGCAGCCGTACCGTCCGGACGGTTCCCTGCGTCTGTACGGCCTCTTCTCCGAGCCCGTCCTGACGGCGACCGGGTACGCGGGTGCCGTCAGCTGGACCGCCGACGCCCAAGGAGGCCTCTACACGGTCTCCGACGTGGCCCCGGGCGGCCCGGCGCGCGCGACCGGCGCCGCCGACCGGGCCGTGCGCATCGGCGACACCGCCCTGACCCACCGCGAACTGTCACGCGCGGGCCTCGCGGTGTCCGGCGCGACCGTCTCGCCGACGGGCCGGCTCGGCGCGGGGGCCGGGGTGCGGGCGGTGCGCGCGGCCGGCGCGTCGTGGTACGGCGAGCCCCTGGATCGCCTGTGGTCCGTCCCCGTCCCCGAGCAGGTGTCCCGGGCCCTGAGGGACGGCCACGACCTGCTGTTCCTCGATGTGACGCTCCGGGGCACGGTCCGGGAGACGGCGGGCGACTGCCTGCTGGCCGACTGCGACGGACTGGCCCTCCGCCTGGTCACGGCTCATGACGATCCCGCTCTCCCCTGCCGCGACAACCTGCGTCTCCTGGCCGCCGCCGGGGGCAGCCGGCTGCGGATCGTCGCCCGCCTCGCCCCGGGGCCGCTCCCCCGCGCCCTGCTGCTCGCCGCCGAACACCCCGGCGACCCCACCGCCCGGGTGGATCTGGGACTGGACCGTCTCCAGCACGCGGACCTGCCCCCGGCGACGGCCTCTCCGTCGGACGCGTCGGCACCCGCGGTGGACGAGGCTCCCTTGCACCTTCTGCGCCGTCGCGTCCACCAGGCGGTGTCCGGGGGCCGCCGGGTGCTGGCGTTCCCCGGCAGCAGCGGGGCGGGCGACAGCGCGCGCCTGCGCCGCTGCGGCCTGGCCACGGCGGGTGATCTCCTGGACGCGCTGCACACGGCCGCCGCGGACCGTTCCCGTGACGTCTTCGGGCGTCTGCTCCCGGCGGACACGGACCGGTTCTCCCGCGCCTGGCTGGCCGCCGCGCTCTACACGGAGGAGGTGGAACGTGCGCTCTGCGCGGCGGCATGGGGCGGATCCGTCCACGACGCATGAGGCCGGCGGCCGCCGACGCGAGCCGGATCCCCGTGGACGGGGTCCGATGCCGACGCCACATCGGCCCGCCCGCCCCTCTAGGTCAGGATCTGTCCTCTATCGCTCCTAACGTGTTCCTCGTCCACGGAAGACGACCGACGGAGACGCAGAACATGAACACGCCCGAGCACCTCGCCGAGCCGACCACGCCTGCCACCGCAACCGAGTCCGCAACCGAGTCCGCCACCACAACCGAGTCCGCCGCCGCGCCCGCGGCCGCCCCCACCGGCGGCCTGCCGGCCGTCACCGGCGAGCGGGCGGACCTGCTGGAGTCACTGGCCGCCCACCGCCGCTTCCTGCGTCTGACCACGCGGGACCTGACCGACGAGCAGGCGGGGCGGCGCACCACGGTGAGCGAGCTGTGCCTCGGCGGTCTGATCAAGCACGTCACCTCGGTCGAGCGGGGCTGGGCGGACTTCATCCTGGACGGTCCGTCGGCGCTGGGCGACTTCAGCAGCATGACCGAGGCGGACTGGGAGCGGCGCGCGAACGAGTTCCGTCTGCTGCCCGGCGAGACGCTCGCCGGGGTCCTGGCGGAGTACGCCCGGGTGGCCGGCCGTACGGACGAGTTGGTCGCCACCCTGCCGGACCTGGACGCGGCGCACCCGCTGCCGTCGGCCCCCTGGTTCGAGCCCGGCGCGCGGTGGTCGGCCCGCCGGGTGCTGCTGCACATCGTCGGGGAGACCGCCCAGCACGCCGGTCACGCCGACATCATCCGGGAGTCCCTGGACGGGGCGAAGAGCATGGGGTGAGCGCCGGCGCCTCCCCGCGGGCCGTGCCGTACAGCCGTATGGCACCGCCCTTTCCTCCTACGGCGGTCCCGCGGGAGCGAGCTTAGGCTGGAAGCCTCGCCAGGCGTTCGCGGCCGCCGCGGGCGTCGTGCTCGCCGGCCGGCCAGGGAGGCTGCGATGACGGATGCGTCGAGCGACCGGTACCCGCGCGGGGACGCCCGTTGCGCGGAGGTCGCCGAGCACGGGCTGATCGGCGACCTGCGCACCGTGGCCCTGGTGGGAGCGGACGGCACGATCGACTGGTACTGCTGCCCTTGTTTCGACTCCCCGAGCGTGTTCGCCTCGATCCTGGACACCGAGCGCGGCGGGGCCTTCGCACTCGGGGCCGCGGTTCCCGCGCGGACGAAGCAGTTCTACTTCCCCGACACCAATGTCCTGATCACCCGGTTCTTCACCGAGGACGGGGTCGGCGAGGTCCAGGACTTCATGCCGGTGACCGGCCGGGACGACGTCGAGGCGGAGCGGCACCGGCTGATCCGGCGGGTGGTGTGCGTGCGCGGCTCCCTGCCGTTCCGGGTCCGCGTGGCACCGCGGTTCGCCTACGGTGCCCGTGCGCACACCCTCCGGATGACCGGTGACGTGGCGGTCTTCGCCTCGGACGGCCTGTCGTTGGCGCTGACCGCCACGGTGGCCATGGAGACCGACGGGCGGGACGCTCACGCGGAGTTCAAGCTCGTCGAGGGCGAGTCGGCGGTGTTCGCCCTCGACCAGGTCGGCGGCGAGGTGCCCCCGCGCGGATGCGCGCGGGCCGAGGCGGAGGAGCAGTTCAACGCCACGGTGGCGTACTGGCGGCACTGGCTGTCCGCCTCCAGGTACCGGGGCCGCTGGCGGGAGATGGTGCACCGTTCGGCCCTCACCCTGAAACTGCTCACCTACGCGCCCACGGGGGCGATCGTCGCCGCGCCGACCACGAGCCTGCCGGAGCAGTTGGGCGGCGACCGCAACTGGGACTACCGCTACGTCTGGGTGCGCGACGCCGCCTTCTGCGTGTACGCGCTGCTGCGGCTCGGCTTCACCGGCGAGGCCGAGGCGTTCATGGAGTTCGTGACCCGGCACATCAGCCCGGGTGACGGAAAGCCCTCCGGACCGCTGCAGATCATGTACGGCATCGACGGGCGCACGGACCTTCCGGAGTCCGAGCTCACCCATCTCGGCGGCCATCACGGCTCGGCGCCGGTGCGGATCGGCAACGCCGCCGCGGACCAGCTACAACTCGACATCTACGGGGCGCTGATCGACTCGATCTACCTCTACGACAAGTGGGCGCGGCCCGTCTCCAGCGACCAGTGGGACGACGTGTGCGCCCTCGTCGAGTGGGTCTGCGACCACTGGGACCAGCCCGACGAGGGCATCTGGGAGACCCGCGGCGGCCGTAAGAACTTCCTGTACTCGCGGCTGATGTGCTGGGTGGCGATCGAGCGGGCCATCCGGATGGCGCACCGGCGCGGCCTGCCCGCGGACCTGCCCCGCTGGCGGGAGTGCCGCGACAGGATCTACCGGCGCATCCACTCCCGGGGCTGGTCGCCGAGCCGCCGGGCCTTCGTGCAGCACGAGGACGGGGAGGTGCTGGACGCGGCCGTGCTGATGATGCCGCTGACGAAGTTCATCGCGCCGACCGACCCGAAGTGGCTGTCCACGCTGGACGCGCTCACCCACGACCTGGTGTCGGACTCCCTCGTCTACCGTTACGACCCGCTGGCCAGCCCCGACGGACTGCACGGCGCCGAGGGCACCTTCTCCATCTGCTCCTTCTGGTACGTCGAGGCACTCGTGCACGCGGGCCGGCTCGACGAGGCACAGCTCGCCTTCGAGAAGATGCTGACGTACGCCAACCATCTGGGCCTGTACGCCGAGGAGATCAGCCACACCGGGGAGCAGCAGGGCAACTTCCCCCAGGCGTTCACTCATCTTGCGCTGATCAGCGCGGCGTTCAACCTGGACCGGGCGCTGGGCTGACGGGGGACGGGTGACGAGTCGCCCGGCGCCCCCCGGGGACGCGGGGCGTCCGGGACGACGCCGGGCGACGCCGGTCAGCTCAGGAAGCTCAGTCGCACCTTGCGCTCGGGGTTGTCCTTGTTGGTGTCCACCAGGCACACCGACTGCCATGTGCCGAGTTCCAGCCGCCCGCCCACGACCGGCAGGGTCGCGTGGGGCGGGACGAAGGCCGGCAGGACGTGGTCGCGGCCGTGGCCGGGGCTGCCGTGGCGGTGCTGCCAGCGGTCGTCGGCGGGGAGCAGGCTGTGCAGCGCGGCCAGCAGGTCGTCGTCGCTGCCGGCGCCGGTCTCGATGACCGCGATGCCGGCCGTGGCGTGCGGGACGAAGACGTTCAGCAGGCCGTCGCGGCCGGCGGCGGCGTCCTGGAGGAAGGCCTCGCAGTCACGGGTGAGGTCGACGACCCGCTCCCGGGATCCGGAGGCGATGTGCAGTACTCGGGTGGTGAACGCGTCTGACATGCTCCCATCCTGACCCACGCACCGGTCCCCACACCCCGGCGACCGTCCCCGCTGTCCTGTTGTCCCCGCTGTCTCCCCTGTCTGCGCTGTCCCGCCGGAAGATCCCGCGCCCCGGCGCTGTTGGTAGAAGCGTGAACGACATCCGTGAGGTCGAGGTGGTGGTGATAGGCGCCGGCCAGGCGGGACTGGCCGGCGCCTATCACCTGCGACGTACCGGATTCGCGCCGGAGCGCGACTTCGTGGTGCTGGACCACTCGCCCGGCCCGGGCGGCGCCTGGCAGTTCAGGTGGCCCTCGCTGACGTACGGCAAGGTGCACGGGATGCACGCGCTGCCCGGTATGGAGCTGACGGGCGCGGACCCTCAGCGGCCGTCGTCCGAGGTGATCGCGGCGTACTTCGACCGCTACGAGCACGCCTTCGACCTGCGCGTACGGCGCCCCGTGGACGTACAGGCCGTACGCGAGGGGGACGACGGGCGGCTGCTCGTGGAGACCTCCGACGGTCCATGGGCCACGAGGGCCCTGATCAACGCGACCGGCACCTGGGACCGGCCGTTCTGGCCGCGCTACCCCGGCCAGGAGAGGTTCCGCGGACGTCAGCTGCACACCGTGCGGTATCCGGGCCCGGAGGCGTTCGCCGGGCAGCGGGTGGTCGTGGTGGGCGGCGGGGCGTCCGGTACGCAGCATCTGCTGGAGATCGCCCCGTTCGCGGCCGCCACCACCTGGGTGACACGGCGCCCGCCCGTCTTCCGCGAGGGTCCCTTCGACGAGAACGCCGGCCGTGCCGCGGTCGCGCTCGTGGAGGAACGCGTGCGCCAGGGGCTGCCGCCGCGGAGCGTCGTCTCCGTGACCGGGCTGCCGCTGAACGACGCGATCCGGCGGGGGCTGGCGGACGGGGTGCTCGACCGGCTGCCCGCGTTCGACCGGATCACCCCCGACGGCGTGGAGTGGCGCGACGGGCGGCGGGTGGCCGCGGACGTCATCCTGTGGGCGACCGGCTTCCGACCCGCCATCGATCACCTGGCGCCGTTGCGGCTGCGCGAGCCGGGCGGCGGAATCCGGGCCGAGGGCACGCGCGCGGTCGCCGACCCTCGTGTCCACCTCGTCGGCTACGGCCCGTCGGCGAGCACGATCGGCGCCAACCGGGCCGGTCGTGCCGCCGTACGCGACATCGGACGACTGCTCGCCGGACGCTCGCAGGAGCCGGCCGCCGCCTGAGGTCCGTCGCGCTCCCCGATGCCCGCTCCCGGGACCGCCGGGTCGCCGGAGCGCGTGGTCACCGGGACTTCGACGGGCTCGTCGAGACCTGTGCGCTCTGCTGGTGTCGGTTGAACTCGGCGACGTTGCGCTGGTGTTCCGCGTAGTCCGACGTGAAACGCGTGTCGCCCGGCTTGACCGTGACGAAGTACAGCCAGTCGCCCGGGGTCGGGTTGATCGCGGCACGCATCGCGTCCTGGCCGGGGCTGTCGATCGGCGTCGGGGGCAGACCCATGCGCTGGTAGGAGTTGTAGGGGCTCTCGATGCGGGTGTCCCGCTCCGTCGTGTTCACCGAAAAGCGGTTCAGCGCGTAGTTGACGGTGGAGTCCATCTGCAAGGGCATACCGCGCTCCAGGCGGTTGAAGACGACCCGGGCCACCTTGCCCATGTCCGCCTTGGTGGCGGCCTCGGCCTGGACGATGCTGGCGATGGTCACCGCCTGGTACACGTTCATCGCGTTGCGCTGGGCTCCGGCGGCGATCGGCGCTCCGTCGAACTTCTCGTTCGCCGCGTCGACCATCCGCGTCAGCAGCGCCTGCGGCGTCGGCTTCCTGTCCAGCGGATAGGTCGCCGGGAAGAGGTAACCCTCCGGGTTGCCCTCGGCGTCGATCGGGAGCCTCAGGTTGGCCGTGGGCACGGTCTTTCTGGTGGTGCCGGCGGGCAGGGCGAGGGCCTTGTCGACGGCCGCGTAGATCTGGTTCGCCCGCCAGCCCTCCGGGATCACCAGGGAGGTCGGCCTCTTCTCCTCGTGGCTGTCCGGACTCAGCAGCGGCACCGCCACGGCGGTGCCGGCCACGACGGCTCCGGTCGCGATGAGGGCAAGACGGCCCCGACGCGTCAGTCGAATCGTGCTCCGTGGCGGAGTGTTCATCTGCATGCGGGCACGGTAACCCGCATATCGTCAGGAAATCGGCATAACCTGGCGTATCGTCATCTTGTCGGCTCCAGCCGGGCGTCCCGCCGCACCAGGGCCGCATACCGCCCGTCCCGCGCCAGCAGTTCCTCGTGCGTCCCCCGTTCGGCCACCCGGCCGGCGTCGAGGACCACAATCTGGTCGGCGCCGCTGACGGTGGACAGCCGATGGGCGATGGTGATCGTGGTGCGGTTCGCCGAGAGCGCGTCGATGGCCTCCTGGACAGCGTGCTCGGTGCGGGTGTCCAGGGCGCTGGTCGCCTCGTCGAGGATGAGGACGGGCGGGTCCCGCAAGATGGTGCGGGCGATGGCCAGGCGCTGCTTCTCCCCACCGGAGAAGCGGTGGCCGCGCTCGCCGACGACCGTGTCGTACCCGTCGGGCAGGGCGGCGATGTGGTCGTGGATCTGGGCCGCCCGCGCCGCGGCGTACAACTCCTCGTCGGTGGCGTCCGGCTTTGCGAAGCGCAGGTTCTCCGCGACCGAGGCGTGGAAGAGGTACGTCTCCTGGGAGACGACGCCGACCGCGCGCGCCAGCGTGTCGAAGTCCAGGTCGCGGACGTCGACGCCGTCGAGGGTGACCCGGCCGCCCGTCACGTCGTACAGGCGGGGGACCAGGTACCCCAGCGTGGACTTGCCGGCGCCGGTCGGGCCGACGATCGCGAGGCTGCCGCCTGCCGGCACGGTGACGTCGATGCCGTCGAGGACCGGTCCGCCCTTGCCGTCGTACCGGAACGTGACGTCCTCGAAGCGGACCTCGCCCCTGACGTTGTCGAGGTGGAGCGGGTTCGTTCGTTCGGTGATGTCGACGGGGAGGTCGAGGTACTCGAAGATGCGCTGGAAGAGGGCGAGCGAGGTCTGGATCTGCACGCCGGTCGACAGGAGACTGACCGCCGGGCGGAACAGTCCCTGCTGGAGCGAGACGAAGGCGACGATGGTGCCGAGGGAGACGTCCGGGCCGCCGAGTTGGAGGGCCAGTCCCGCGGTCCAGTAGATGAAGGCCGGCATGGCGGACATGACGATGCCGATCACGGCCATGCGCCAGCGGCCGGCCATGTTCGACCGCACCTCGAGGTCGACCAGGCGTTCGGACTCTCCGGCGAAGGACTGCGTGAGGGAGTCGGCGCGGCCCATCGTGCGGCCGAGCAGGATGCCGCTGACGGACAGGGACTCGGTGACGGTGGCGGCCATGGCGGCCATCTGCTTCTGACGCTGGGTGGTGATCTTCCGGCGTTCGTTCCCGACGCGGCGGCTGATCCACACGAAGACCGGCAGCAGGAGCAGGGACACGACGGTCAGCCGCCAGTCGAGGGCGACCATGGCCACGATCGTGGCGACGACGCTGGTGAAGTTGGAGACCAGGGAGGTGGCGGTGGAGGTGACGGTCGCCTGCATGCCTCCGATGTCGTTGGCGATGCGCGACTGCACCTCACCGGTCCGCGTACGCGTGAAGAACGCGAGCGACATCCGCTGGAGACGGCCGTAGACGGCGGTGCGCAGGTCGTGCATGACACGCTGGCCGACCGTCGTGGAGATCAGGGTCTGCAGGACACCGAAGACCCCGGCAAGGACGGCACTGAGGATCATGCCGAGGGCGAGCAGGCTCAGCAGGCCCGTACGCCCCTGGGGGAGGGCGACGTCGAGCGTCTCCTTGAGCAGGAAGGGCGTGGCCACCGAGACCAGGGAGGAGGCGGCGACCAGTAGGCCGACGACTGCGAGCCGGCCGCGATAGGGGCGGAAGAGCTTCAGGATGCGGCGCACCTGCCGCGGCTGCTGCTCGGCGCCGACGGGCGGGGTCCAGGAGTCTGGCGTGTCGGGGTGCATGGGCTCCTTCGGGGAGGTCGGGCGGGAGGATCTCGTGGAGCGTAGCTCATTGTTACCTATATTCACAATGAACGGCATCCTGATATTGTTCCCGCATGACCACCCCTGATCCCGACGGCCTGCTCGCCGAGCAGCTGCTGCGGCTCACCCGCCGGGTCCACCGCATCCAGAAGCGCCACCTGGAGCACTCCGACATGGGTGTCACCCCGGCGCAGTCCCGCCTGCTGCGCACCCTCGCCCACTTCGGTGAGCCACCGCGCATGACCGACCTCGCCGAGCGCCTCGAGGTCGTGCCGCGCGCGGTGACCACGCTCGTCGACGGGCTGGAGGCGAGCGGGAAGGTGCGCCGGGTACCGGACCCCACGAACCGACGGGTGATACGGATCGAGCTGACGGACGCGGGCCGCGAGACGCTCGGCGAGCTGCGCCGGGCCCGCCAGTCGGCGGCGCGGGAGATGCTCGCACCGCTGACGGACGTGGAGCGGGCGGTGCTCGGGAAGTTGCTGGACACACTCATCGACGGGACCGCGGCTCCACGCTGTTGAGCGGGCTCGGAGGACGGACGGGAGCGCCCGTCGGCGGCTCGGCCCCGGACGCGGGACGCATGTCTGTGCGGGCCGTCCGGATCCATGCGGTGCCGCGGAAAACCGGTTGATTCCGACCAGCCTCCGACGGGAACCTTGCACGGTTTGCTGCCGCCGCTCTCGCGGACACTCCCCTGGTCCGCGTTGCCCCTCCTCTCCTGACACGAGCCACTGGGACGTCATGCAGATCCAAGACCTTCCGTACCCCGACCCGGGTGTACCGGACGTACGCTCCGGGCCCCGCTTCCTGTGGTGGCTCGGCCGCAATCAGTCGGGCGGTCAACTCAAGTCACTGGCCTGGGGGCTGCTGCACTTCGTGGCCGTCTCGACGCTGCCGTTCTGTGTCGGGTTCGCCGTCGAGGCAGTCGTCGACCGCTCCGGTTCCCGGCTCGCCCTCGCCGGCGGCCTGATGGCGCTGGCCGGTACCGCCACCGCCGTCGGAGACACCTTCCTGCACCGCGCCGCCGTCACCAACTGGATCACCGCGGCCGCCCGCGTCCAGCAGCTCCTCGCCCGCAAGACCTCGCGGTTGGGCTCCGTGCTGAGCCGGCGGGTCGCCGCCGGCGAGGTGGTGTCCGTCTCCACGGGTGACGTCGAGAAGATCGGCTGGTTCGTGGAGGCCGTGTCGCGGTTCACCGCCGCGGCCCTCACGGTCGTGCTGGTCTGCGTCGGCCTCGTGGTCTATCAACCGGCCCTGGGGCTGGTGGTCGCCGTGGGCCTGCCCGTCCTCGCCGTCGCGGTGCTGCCCCTGCTGCCCCGCGCGACCCGCCGGGCCGACTTCCAGCGCGAGAAAGCCGGCCGCGCCACCGAACTGGCCTCCGACACGGTGGCCGGCCTGCGGGTGCTGCGCGGCATCGGCGGCGAGGAGCTGTTCCTCGACCGTTACCGCCACGCCTCCCAGGAGGTCCGGCACGCGGCCGTGCGCAGCGCCCGCATGTGGTCCCTGATCAGCGCCATCCAGGTGATGCTGCCGGGGCTGCTGCTGATCGCGGTCGTCTTCCACGGCGTCCGCCTCGCCCGCGAGGGCCGGATCTCCGTCGGGGAACTGGTCACCGTCTACAGCTCCGTCACGGTCCTGACCTATCCCCTCAGGCACTTCGAGGAGATCGCGATGGCGTACTCCTTCTCCCGCCCGTCGGCCAGACGCGCCGCCCGCGTCCTGTCCCTGGAACGCGGCACGGACGCTGCCGGAACCCGCCCGCCGGACCTCCCCACCGGTGACCTGTACGACCCGGCCACGGGGCTGCTCGCGCCGGTCGCCCGCCTCACCGCGGTGGTGTGCGGCGACCCGGACGCCGCCGGACGGCTGGCGGAACGCCTGGGCGGACACGCCACGCAGGACGGTCCGTCGGTACTGCTCGGCGGGGTTCCGCTCGACGAACTGCCGCTCGACTGCGCCCGCACCGCCGTCCTCGTCCAGGACAAGGACCCGGTGCTGCTGTCCGGTTCGCTGCGCGACCTGTTCGACGTGCCCGCCTCGGGTGACGTCGACGCGGCGGCGGCGCTGGCGGCCGCCCAGTGCGGGGACGTGCTGGAGGCGCTCGTCCAGGGGTCGCTGGACGCCGAGGACCCGATGGACGCGCGGATCACCGAACGCGGCCGGTCGCTGTCCGGCGGCCAGCGCCAGCGGCTGGCCCTGGCCCGGTCGCTGTTCACCGACCCGGAGGTACTCGTCCTGGACGAACCCACCTCCGCCGTCGACTCGCACACCGAGGCACGGATCGCCGAGGGCCTGCGAGGACTGCGCGCCGGGCGCACCACCGTGCTGTTCACTTCCTCCCCGCTGCTGCTGGACCGGGCCGATCAGGTCGTCCTCGTGCACGAGGGCCGGGCGGCCGCGGTCGGTGTGCACCGCGAGCTGCTGCACACCGAACCGCGCTACCGCGCCGTGGTGACCCGGGAGACCGACGAGGAAGCCGCTCTCAGCGGTGCGCTCACTGCATTCGAGAAGAACGAGCTGCAAGAGATCGAGGAGACCGCATGATCGGCGTGGCGCCCCCGGCGTACGACCCGGCGGCACCGACCGCGGCCACCACACTGCCGGTCGGCGCCCCCGCCACCGTACGGGCCTACGTGGGGGACCTGTTCCGCCGGCACCGGCGCGCCTTCCTGGTCCTCGTCGCCGTGAACACGATCGCCACCATCGCCTCGATGATCGGTCCATGGCTCCTGGGCGACCTCGTGGAACGGCTGTCGGACGGGGCACGGGACCTGCGTCTGGAGCTGACCGCCACACTGTTCCTGCTCGCCCTGGTCGTCCAGGCCGCGTTCGTCCGGCAGGTGCGGCTGCGCGGCGCGATGCTCGGTGAGCGGATGCTGGCCGACCTGCGCGAGGACTTCCTCGTCCGGTCGGTCCGGCTGCCGCCGGGCGTGCTGGAGCGGGCCGGGACGGGCGATCTGCTGTCCCGCATCACCACGGACGTGGACCGCCTGGCCAATGCCATGCGCGAGGCGGTGCCGCAGCTGACCATCGGTGTGATGTGGGCGGTGCTGCTGCTCGGCGGGCTCGTCGTCACGGCACCGCCCCTGGCGCCCGCCGTGCTCGTCGCGGTGCCGCTGCTGGTGGCCGGCTGCCGCTGGTACTTCCGGCGGGCGCCGGCCGGCTACCGCTCGGAGGCCGCCGGCTACGCCGCCGTCGCCGCCGCCCTGGCCGAGACCGTGGACGCCGGGCGCACCGTGGAGGCCCACCGCCTCGGCGAGCGCCGTGTCGGGCTGTCGGACCTGCGGATCCAGCAGTGGACGGCCTGGGAGCGGTACACGCTCTGGCTGCGCTCGGTGCTCTTCCCGGTCATCAACCTCGTGCACGTCACCGTCCTGGGCTCGGTCCTCATGCTGGGCGGGGCCTTCGTCCTGCAGGGCTGGATCGGGGTCGGCGAGCTGACGACGGGCGCGCTCCTCGCCCAGATGCTCGTCGACCCGGTGAACCTGATCCTTCGCTGGTACGACGAGCTGCAGGTGGCGCAGGTGTCGCTGGCCCGGCTCGTCGGCGTGCGCGACATCGAGCCTGACGCCGGGGACTCCTCGCTGGAGCCGGGCGGACGGGACGTGCTCGCCGACCGGGTGCATTTCGGTTACCGCGAGGGCGTCGACGTGCTGCGCCAGGTGTCGCTGGAGGTCGCCCCCGGCACCCGACTGGCCCTGGTCGGCCCCTCCGGCGCCGGCAAGTCCACACTGGGCCGGCTGCTCGCCGGCATCTACGCGCCGCGCGAGGGCCGGGTCACCCTGGGCAAGACCGAACTGTCCCGGATGACCGCCGAACGCGTCCGCTCGCACGTGGCGCTGGTCAACCAGGAGCACCACGTCTTCGTCGGTTCGCTGCGCGACAACCTCCGTCTCGCGCTCCCGCACGCCCGGCTGCACCCCGGCGAGGACACCCCGGAGGGGGCCGAGGACGCCGAGCTGTGGTCCGCCCTGGCCTCGGTCGACGCGGAGAGCTGGGCGCGGGCGCTCGACGACGGCCTGGACACCGAGGTGGGCTCGGGCGGGGTCGCGCTCACCCCGGCGCAGGCCCAGCAGATCGCGCTGGCCCGGCTCGTGCTGGCCGATCCGCACACGCTGGTCCTCGACGAGGCGACCTCGCTGCTCGACCCGCGTGCCGCCCGTCACCTGGAGCGGTCCCTGGCCCGCGTCCTGGACGGCCGCACCGTCATCGCCATCGCCCACCGCCTGCACACCGCCCATGACGCCGACGTCATCGCCGTCGTCGAGAACGGCCGCATCAGCGAGCTGGGCAGCCACACGGAGCTGGTCACGGCGGACGGTGCCTACGCGGCCCTGTGGCGGTCCTGGCACGGGTGAGGGCCGTGGCACCGGATGCGCCGTCCGGCGGTACGTAAGGAACGGTGGTGCCGGAGGCGGGGACGGGGCGGCGGCCGGGGTCGGTGCACCCGTCCCGGGCCCGAGGCGCAGCGGGCTTCGGAAGGTGGTCGGCGCGAGGCGGCCGGGCCGCGCCCGGCACCCCGGCCCGGCCCGCCCTCCCCGGCTGCCGTTGCGCGCCCCCGAAGCGGGGTGGAACGCTGGAGAACGGCAGCCGTGCGGACGGCAGCGGGGCGGTCCGTCCGAGAACGTCCTGATCCGTCCATGCTCTGCCGACCCCGGCCCGCGCCCCGAGCGGCGGTGTTCCATCGCCGACCGTGGTGAGGACGGGCCCGTCATCCCCTGGAGGAACCCGTGAACAGCTCCGAAGGATGGGGGGACGACGTCTACCAGCCCGACGCGTCCGAGATCCAGGACGACGCGGGCCTGCTCGACGCGGAGGACACGCTCGTGGACGACGGTGTCGACGACCCGCTGGACCGGGGCTGGTCGCCGCCGGAGAGGCCGTGGGCCGTGGAGCACACCGGCGTGACGGCCGCGGAGCGCCGGCAGGGCGAGACCCTCGACCAGCGGCTCGCGGAGGAACTGCCCGACCTCGCCGCCCCCGACGGCGACGGTCTCGGAGACACCGACGGCACCGACGGGGAACTCCTGGACAACGAGGTGGGCTCCGTCCGCTCCGGCCGGCTGGTGGCACCGGACGAGGGGGTTCACGAGGACGAGGAGAGCGCCCTGGTCGCCACCGATGTGGGCATCGACGGAGCGGCCGCCTCCGCCGAGGAGGCCGCGATGCACATCGTCGACGAGGACTCCCTGCCCGGCTGAGCCGGTCCTCCCCGGTCCGTCCCGCCCGCCCCCACCGCACGGGGAGCACAACGGGCGGGGCCCGTACGGAGGGCCGTCGTCGGCTCCGAGTGCCGCTGCGGAGAGGGCACGGCGAGCTGAGCCGCCTCCGCCCACGGCGGGATTCAGATGACGTTGAGGGCGACCGCGCCGCCCACGCCTCCGAGGACCATGAAGACCGGCATCAGCACCTTCAGTTCGACCCAGCTGCCCGCGCGGAACCGCATGGCCTTGGGCGGTCCCAGGGGGTACCAGCGCTTGCGCCCGATCGGGATGGGCCACAGGACCGGGCAGCCGGAGACGGTCAGCGCGTCCCCGATGTCGTGCACCAGGGCCCCCAGCAGGATCGGCAGCCCCAGCCACAGGTACTCCTGGCCGGGGTCCGTGAACAGCCAGCCCGCGCCGTTGCCGGGCTTGTCGAGGATCCCGGCGAGGATCCAGGCGCTCGTCGCCGCCAGCAGCCACACCAGTACGTCGCTGCTGGAACCGCGGGCCGCCCGCCACAGCAGACCCTCGATCGCCAGCACCATGTGCACGAAGAGGATCGCCAGGACGGCCCAGCGGCCACCGGTGATCGCCAGCGCCGAGGCACCCGCGCCGATCATGACCGCCCACAGCCAGGTGTGCGTGAGCGTCCGGTGCCCCCCGGAGCGGCGCGGGTCGCCCTGCTTCTTGGTGGCCTTGTAGACGGCGTAGGAGAGCTTGTCGACGATCTCGCACAGCCAGCGCGATACGGGGCCGAAGGCCCGGGAGATCGTGGCCGCCTTGTGGTCGAGGTCCGGGGCAAGCGCGGCACCCGCGCATATCAGCGCACCCGCCAGCAGCACCGGCCACGGCATCGTGTGCCCGGCCGCGGCGGCCGCGGCACCGACGCCGAGCCAGGCGGCGGCGCCCGACAGTGAATGTGCTGGTCCCATCATGGCCGTTGCCCGCCCTGTTCCTCGTTCGCCGCTGTCCAGTTGACCGGGTGCGATGACGCTCCGTCGGCGCCCCAGCGTAGCGGTCGTGATCTTCGGCCGGGCAGCCGATTCCCCCCTCGGGCTCCGGGGCAGGCAAGATGGGGTCGTGACCCTCATCGATCAGCTGCCGCCGACCGCAGATCCCGACGCCCTCTACGACGCCTTCGAGTCCTGGGCCCAGGAGCGCGGTCTCACGCTCTACCCGCACCAGGAGGAGGCGCTGATAGAGGCGGTGTCCGGCGCGAACGTGATCGTGTCGACGCCCACCGGCTCCGGCAAGAGCATGATCGCGGCGGGTGCGCACTTCGCGGCCCTCGCCCGGGACGAGGTCACCTTCTACACGGCGCCGATCAAGGCGCTGGTGTCGGAGAAGTTCTTCGAGCTGTGCAAGCTCTTCGGCACGGAGAACGTCGGCATGCTGACCGGCGACGCCTCCGTCAACGCCGACGCCCCGGTCATCTGCTGCACCGCCGAGGTGCTGGCGTCGATCGCCCTGCGCGACGGCAAGGCGGCGGACGTCGGCCAGGTCGTCATGGACGAGTTCCACTTCTACGCCGAGGGCGACCGCGGCTGGGCCTGGCAGATCCCCCTCCTGGAACTGCCACAGGCGCAGTTCGTCCTGATGTCGGCCACGCTCGGCGACGTCTCCTTCTTCGAGAAGGACCTCACCCGGCGCACCGGCCGCCCCACCGCGGTGGTCCGTTCGGCGACCCGGCCCGTACCGCTGTCCTACACGTACCAGTACACACCGCTCACGGAGACGCTCACCGATCTGCTGGAGACCAAGCAGGCTCCCGTCTACATCGTGCACTTCACCCAGGCGCAGGCGGTGGAGCGGGCGCAGGCCCTGATGAGCATCAACATGTGTTCGCGGGAGGAGAAGGAGCAGATCGCGGAGCTGATCGGCAACTTCCGCTTCACGACCAAGTTCGGCCGGAACCTGTCGCGTTACGTGCGGCACGGCATCGGTGTCCACCACGCCGGCATGCTGCCCAAGTACCGGCGTCTGGTGGAGAAGCTCGCCCAGGCCGGTCTGCTGAAGGTCATCTGCGGTACGGACACGCTCGGCGTCGGTGTCAACGTGCCCATCAGGACGGTGCTGTTCACGGCGCTGACCAAGTACGACGGCAACCGTGTGCGCACGCTGCGGGCGCGGGAGTTCCACCAGATCGCGGGCCGGGCCGGACGTGCCGGTTTCGACACGGCGGGCTTCGTGGTGGCGCAGGCGCCGGAGCACGTCATCGAGAACGAGAAGGCTCTCGCCAAGGCCGGTGACGACCCGAAGAAGCGCCGCAAGGTGGTGCGCAAGAAGGCGCCGGAGGGCTTCGTCGGCTGGACGGAGAACACCTTCGACAAGCTCATCGAGTCCGAGCCGGAGCCGCTGACGTCCCGCTTCCGGGTGACGCACACGATGCTGCTGTCCGTGATCGCGCGCCCCGGAAACGCCTTCGAGGCGATGCGGCACCTGCTCGAGGACAACCACGAGCCACGCAGGCAGCAGCTGCGGCACATCCGGCGCGCGATCGCGATCTACCGTTCGCTGCTGGACGGCGGGATCGTGGAGAAGCTCGACCAGCCGGACGCCGAGGGCCGGATCGTCCGCCTCACCGTGGACCTCCAGCAGGACTTCGCGCTCAACCAGCCGCTGTCCACCTTCGCGCTGGCCGCGTTCGAGCTGCTCGACCCGGAGTCTCCGTCCTACGCGCTCGACATGGTCTCGGTCGTGGAGTCCACCCTCGACGATCCACGCCAGATCCTCGCCGCCCAGCAGAACAAGGCACGCGGCGAGGCGGTCGCCGCGATGAAGGCGGACGGTGTCGAGTACGAGGAGCGTATGGAGCGCCTCCAGGACATCACCTACCCGAAGCCCCTGGAGGAGCTGCTCTTCCACGCGTACAACACGTACCGCAAGAGCCACCCGTGGGTCGGAGACCATCCGCTGTCGCCGAAGTCGGTGATCCGGGACATGTACGAGCGGGCCATGTCCTTCACCGAGCTGGTGTCCCACTACGAGCTGGCCCGCACCGAGGGCATCGTGCTGCGGTACCTGGCCGGCGCCTACAAGACGCTCGACCACACGGTTCCGGACGACCTCAAGTCCGAGGACCTGCAGGACCTGATCGAGTGGCTGGGCGAGATGGTGCGCCAGGTCGACTCCAGTCTGCTGGACGAGTGGGAGCAGCTCGCCAACCCGGCGGAGATGACCGCCGAGGAGGCGCAGGAGAAGGCCGACGAGGTCAAGCCGGTCACCACCAACGCGCGCGCCTTCCGCGTCCTCGTCCGCAATGCGATGTTCCGCCGTGTGGAGCTCGCCGCGCTCGACCAGGTCGACGAACTGGGCGAGATGGACGCCGAGTCCGGCTGGGACGCCGACGCGTGGGGCGAGGCGATGGACAAGTACTGGGACGAGTACGACGACCTCGGTACCGGTCCGGACGCCCGTGGCCCCAAGCTGCTGGTCATCGAGCAGGAGCCGCAGAACGCGCTGTGGCGCGTCCGCCAGATCTTCGACGACCCCAACGGTGACCACGACTGGGGCATCAGCGCCGAGGTGGACCTCACGGCCTCCGACGCGGAAGGTCGCGCGGTCGTCCGCGTCACCGACGTCGGCCAGTTGTGAGTACGGGCCGAGGCAGAGAAGCAGGCACAGGAGAAACACACCGATGACGAACCCGGCCGAGAGCCTAGTCGACCTGCTCGACCTGGAGCAGATCGAGGTCAACATATTCCGCGGCCGCAGCCCGCAGGAGTCCCTGCAGCGGGTCTTCGGCGGCCAGGTGGCGGGCCAGGCGCTGGTCGCGGCCGGCCGGACCACGGACGGCGACCGGCCCGTGCACTCGCTGCACGCGTACTTCCTGCGTCCGGGCCGGCCGGGCGTGCCGATCGTGTACCAGGTCGAGCGGGTGCGCGACGGGCGGTCGTTCACCACGCGTCGCGTCACCGCCGTGCAGCAGGGCCGCACGATCTTCAATCTGACCGCCTCCTTCCACAAGCCCGAGCAAGGTCCGTTCGAGCACCAGTTGCCGCCGGCCCGTGAGGTCCCGGACCCGGAGACGCTTCCGACGGTCGCCCAGGAGGTCCGGGAGCATCTGGGCGGGCTGCCCGAGCAGCTGGAGCGGATGGCACGTCGGCAGCCCTTCGACATCCGGTACGCGGACGGGCTGCGCTGGAGCCCCGAGGAGATCAAGGACGCCGAGCCGCGCAGCGCGGTGTGGATGCGGGCGGTCGGTCCCCTCGGCGACGATCCGCTCGTGCACACCTGCGCGTTGACGTACGCCAGCGACATGACGCTGCTGGACGCGGTCCGTCTCCCGGTCGAGCCCCTGTGGGGTCCGCGGAACTTCGACATGGCGTCGCTGGACCACGCCATGTGGTTCCACCGGCCCTTCCGCGCGGACGAGTGGTTCCTGTACGACCAGGAGTCGCCGATCGCGACGGGTGGCCGTGGGCTGGCCCGTGGGCGGATCTACGACGTGCACGGCCGTCTGCTGGTGTCGGTCGTCCAGGAGGGCCTGTTCCGGACGCTGTAGGACCGGTGGGTCCGCCGGAGACGTGCCTCAGGTGCTTCTGCGGCGGAGCCTGCCCAACAGACCGCTCATGAGCCGGTGGGACCGGTGCCGGTCCGACGACCGCGGGTTCGATGTCGGGCGCGCGTCCAGCGTCAGGTGCGCGTCCAGCGTCAGGTGCGGGTCCGCCGTCGGCCGCGGAGAGACCGGGAAACGCCCCACCCCGTGCGCCTGCGGCTTCGGTACCGGTAGCGGTTGCGGTTGCGGTTTCGGCGAGGGCCGTGGCGCGGGCTGGTGGGCGCGGGCCTCGTCCAGGGCTTGCAGCAGGTCGGACCGGAGCCAGTCGATCTCGTCGGGGGCGTCCGCCGTCACGGTCTTCTCGATGAGACGAGCCGCCGGGGAGCCGGGCGCTCCGTGAGCCGGCGGCCCCGGGCGGAACCGGTTCAGATGGGAGCGGTCGTAGGGGTCCTTGACGATCTCGGCGATGTGGGCGGCATCGAGGAGAGAGGCCACGGCTGCCGCCCGCTGCCAGGGGCCGTCGGCCTGCCGCAGCAGGAAACCGAGACGGCGGCCCCGCCAGTTGCGGGGGCGCAGGTCGAGACCCTCGGCCACCTGCTGCCGCAGGGCTTGGGGCGTCCGGCCGGTGAGCAGCGGGGCATTGTCCTCATCGGCGGCGAACTGTCGTAGCTCCTCGGCGAGATACAGCCAGACGACGGCCCGGTAGCGGTTCAGATAGAACCTCACAGGTACCACCAGACCCAGGCGCGCCAGACGCGTGAACCGGGTGGGCGCCACTTCCATGACGGCCGCCCCCTCGGCGGTGCCGACGGCCTCGACGCTCCTGCGGAGCGCCTCGGGGAAGCCGGGCGCGGCGCGCAGCCGGTCGAGCTCGGTGCGGGGGACCCGGCGTCCCCCTCCCCCTTCGTCGGGGACGGTCCTGATCCGGCCGAGGTCCACGGCGAGTTCGAACTCGCTCCGCTTCATGCCCAGTTCCCTCGCCGCTCGGCCGAAGGCCATGAAAGGGGCGTGGGGTCGGGTGGTGGTGTCGCCTGACATGGCCGGTCTCCCCCGTGGAGTGGTGGGCCCCGCGCCGTCCGCGAGGACCTCGGAAAAACCGTAGCCGGATTCGCGGATCCCGTGGCAAGCCTGTGGATAACTCCATGGAACGGGACAGAAGCGCAGGTCAGAGGTCCGTTAGTGGAGTGCGCTCCGGGTGGCGGGCGTCCACCGCGAGGTGCTCCCCGACCCGGTTGACGAGCAGCGCCATCTCGTAGGCGATCTGGCCCATGTCGGCGTCCACCCCGCTGAACACGCACAGGCAGCTGCCCGCGCCGGCCGCGGTGACGAAGAGCACCGCGTCATCGAATTCGACCATCGTCTGGCGGACCTGACCCGCGCCGAAGTGGCGTCCGGATCCCTTGGCGAGGCTGTGGAGGCCGGACGAGACGGCGGCGAGGTGTTCCGCGTCCTCCCGGCGCAGCCCCGTGCTGGCGCCCGCCACCAGCCCGTCGTTGGACAGGACGAGCGCGTGCCGTACGTGGTCGACGCGTTCGGTCAGGTCGTCCAGCAGCCACCCCAGCGTCTGCTTCTGCGCCATGTTCCCTCCCCGTGTGAGGTTTCCCCGTGTGCTGTCCCCGCCCGTCGGGTGGCTCCGCCCGTCGGGTGGCTTCGTCCGTCAGGTGGCTCCGTCCGACGGGTGGCTCCGTCCGCCAGCCTTCCCCACCACCGGCCGACGGGCAAGGAGGATGAGGGCATGGCACAGAAGATGACCGATGAGGAATGGCGGGCGTTCGTCTCGCAGGGCACGCGCACCGGGAAACTGTCGACGGTGCGTGCGGACGGACGTCCGCACGTGACACCAGTCTGGTTCCTGCTCGACGGGGACGAGGTGGTCTTCACCACAGGCGCGAACACCGTGAAGGGACGCAACCTGGCCCGGGACGGCCGGGTCGCCCTGTGCGTGGACGACGACCGGCCGCCGTTCGACTACGTGGTGGTGCAGGGCGTGGCAGACGTCTCGGAGGACCTGGACGAGGTCCGCGGCTGGGCGACCCGGATCGCGGCGCGGTACATGGGCGAGGAACGTGCCGAGGAGTTCGGCGCCCGCAACGGCGTTCCGGGAGAACTGCTCGTTCGCGTCGGGATCGACAGGGTGCTCGCCGAGAAGGCGATCGCGGACTGACCCGACGGTGGTGACGGCTCAGCTCACGGAGTCGAGCAGCCGGGCGGTGTGCACCCGCCCGGCGTACTCGACGAGCCGGATCAGCACCTCCTTGCCCGAGGCGCGGTCGCGGGCGTCGCACAGGACGACGGGGGTGCCCTGGTCGAGGTCGAGGGCACGGGCGACCTCGGGAGCGCTGTAGGTGCGCGCTCCGGGGAAGCAGTTGACGGCCACCACGAACGGGATGTGCCGGTGCTCGAAGTAGTCGACCGCGGGGAAGCAGTCCTCCAGACGGCGGGTGTCGGCGAGGACGACGGCACCCAGAGCGCCCTGGGACAGCTCGTCCCACAGGAACCAGAAGCGGTCCTGGCCCGGGGTGCCGAAGAGGTACAGGGAGAGGCCGGAGCGGATGGTGATGCGGCCGAAGTCCATGGCGACGGTCGTCGTGACCTTCCGGTCCACACCGTCGGTGTCGTCCACCGACCGGCCCACCTCGCTGAGCAGTTCCTCGGTGCGCAGCGGCTTGATCTCGCTGACCGCCCCCACCAGGGTGGTCTTGCCCACGCCGAAACCGCCGGCGACCAGAATCTTCAACGCCAGCAAGGACGTGTCGCCGCCCGTGGCGTGCACGTGTTCGGAGACCATGGATCACTTCTCTCGGGAGTTCGGGGAACCGGTCGACGGGGGTGCGGGGGATCCGACGCTCATCTACAGGGCCCGCAGCCCGTCGATGACCTCGCGCAGGATGCGTTCGTCGGGCAGTTGCGCGGGGGGCACCGGGCGGTTCACGGTGACGCAGCCCCGTTCGAGCAGGTCGCCCAGGAGCACCCGCACGACGCCCACGGGCAGTGCGCAGCCCGCCGCGAGTTCCGCCACGGACTGGGTCTCCGCACGGCACAGGCCGATGAGGGCGCGGTGTTCCGGGCCGAGTCCGGCGCCGTCGGCTTCCGGGGCGCCGGCGTCCAGGGCGACCAGCGCGATCAGGTCGAAGCGGACTCCGGTGGGTCCGGGTCTGGTGCGTCCGCCCGTCACGGCGTACGGGCGGACGAGCGGTCCGGCGTCCGTGTCGTACCACTGGCTGCCCGGCCGGCAGGAGGCGTCGGTCACGTCCTCGGTCATCGCGCGGGTCACCTCGCGCCTCATCCTGCGGCAGGCGGTCGTGCGGAGCGGCGCGGCGGCGCGTGGAGGTGCTCGCCGACGCGTTTGACCAGCCGTGCCATCTCGTACGCGACCAGGCCGATGTCGGCGGTCACGGCGGTGAGGACGGCGAGGCAGGAGCCCTCGCCCGCAGCGGCGACGAACAGGAAGCCGTCGTCCATCTCCACCATGGTCTGCCGGACACCGCCGGCGCCGAAGTGCCGGCCGGCGCCCTTGGCGAGGCTGTGGAATCCGGAGGCGACGGCGGCGAGGTGCTCGGCGTCCTCCCGGCCCAGGGCGGTGGAGGCGCCGACGGCGAGGCCGTCGCCGGACAGCACCACGGCGTGCCGGACCTCGCTCACGCGGGTCACCAGGTCGTCCAGCAACCAGTCGAGTTCGCCGGAAGCCTGGGCCGCTCTCGTGCTCGGGTCCTGGATCATGCGGGGTCTCCTTCACTGCTGTCGCCGCCTGGTGCGGGATCCGGGGCGGCGCCTCGACCGGATTGCCGTCCGCCCCCGCGCGCCCAGCCCTCCCGGTACGCGGCCATCCGGTCCCGTACGAGTTCCGGCGTGCGCCCGTCGTCGCCGCGCGGGCCGGACGCCGGGGCCTGCTCCTCGGGGCGGGCATGGCGCAGCTGGGGGGCCAGGTGTGCCTGCCGTGTCCGGCGCGGCAGGTCGTCCGACGCGTCGAGGTCGTCCGGTGGGCGGTGCAGGCGCAAGGCGGTGACTCCGGGGGGAGGGGTGTCGGCCGCCGCCGGTTCGGCGGCGGCCCGGACGGGAGCGACCAGGGCCGGCCGGTCGGCTCTGGCGGGTACCGCGTCCTGGTTCCGGTCGGCGGCGGGCACGCGCGCGTACGCCCGTTCGGCCGGCCGTGGCGCCTGCGCCGGCTCGTCGGCGGATCGTTCCGGCGTGGCGCCGTGCAGCAGGGCGGTGGGCAGCAGGACGACCGCCGTGGTGCCGCCGTAGGGCGAGGTGCGCAGGTGGACCTTGACGCCGTGGCATGCGGCGAGTCTGCTGACCACGAACAGGCCGAGCCGGTCGCTGTCGAACAGGTCGAGCGCCTCGGACTGCGCGATGCGCCGGTTGGCGCGGGCGAGGGTCTCCTTGCCCATGCCGAGGCCCCGGTCCTCGACCTCGACGGCGTAGCCGTTGCCGACGGGCTCGCCGGTGACCCGCACACGTGTGTGCGGCGGCGAGAACTGGGCGGCGTTCTCCACGAGTTCGGCCAGCAGGTGGGTGAGGTCGGCCACGGCCGAGCCGATGACGGCGGCCTCCGGAAGCTGCCGGACCTCCACGCGCGCGTAGTCCTCCACCTCGGAGACGGCGGCGCGGACCACGTCGGTCAGCGGGACGGGCATGCGCCAGGCCCGGCCGGGGGCGGCTCCGGAGAGGATGATCAAGCTCTCCGCGTGGCGCCGCATACGGGTGGTGAGGTGGTCGAGCCGGAAGAGGTCGCCCAGTTCGTTCGGGTCGTCCGAGCGGCGTTCCATGCTGTCCAGGAGGCTGAGCTGGCGGTGGACGAGGACCTGGCTGCGGCGGGCGAGGTTGACGAACACTCCGGAGATGCCGCTGGCGAGCTCGGCGCGTTCCGCGGCGGCCCGCAGGGCGGCACGGTGCACGGTGCCCAGGGCCTCGGCGACCTGGCCGGTCTCGTCCTCGGCGGACGGTCCGGGCGGTGCCTCGGCCTCGATGTCGATCTCCTCGCCGGCGCGCAGCCTCCGCATGGCCTCGGGCAGTTTGCGGCGGGCGATCCCCAGGGCGCCGTTGCGCAGGCCCACCAGGTCCACGACGAGTCCGCGGCCGATGCGCACGGAGATGACGAGCGAGGTGGCGACGGCCACGAGTCCGAGCAGCAGTGCCGCTCCGGCCGGGGTGAACAGTCCCCGGGTGAAGGGGTCGGCGCGGTCGGCGGTTCGGCGTGCCGCGTCCGTCTCGACGGTCCGCATGCCGTCCTGCACGCGCGCGTGGGCCGTGCTCCAGGTCGTCTCCGGCGCTGCCGCGAGGGCCTTGGTCCCGGGTCCGTGGGCGAGCACCTTCTCCTCGACGGCGTTCACGGCGGCGTAGGCGCTGCCCGCGGCCAGCTGTCGCCAGGCGGTGCGTTCGGAGCCGCGGAGGTCCGCCGCGGCCGACTCGGTGAGAGCACGGCGGGAGGCGACCGCGCCGGTGAACAGCCGCAGGCGCGGCCCGTCCAGGCGCCCGGCCAGGCGCGCGCTGCCGAGTACGACGTCCTCCTGCGCCAAAGCCTCGCCCGCGCGGGCGAATTCGAGCAGCACGCGCGCGTCGGAGCCGAGTTCTGCGTCCTGGATGCCGGAGAGCGACCCGCCGACGGCGAAGGCGGCCGCGAGCGTCCGCGTGTACCGGTCGTACGTCTGCGCCCAGTCCGCCGTGCCGTCGAGCACCGTGGGCCGCAGCGAGCGCAGTTCCTCGGCCCCGGAGACGAACACCTCGAGGCGCCGGGCGACCTCGCCGGGCAGGTCCTGGGCGTCGGCGACGGTGCTGTCGTCGTCGAGCCGCAGTGCGGACACCGCGCGGTCGGTGCGTTCGCCGAGCTCCCGCAGGTCGTCCTGGTGTCCGGCAGCCGGATCGGTGGCATGGCGTACGGCGGCCGCACGCTCGGTCTGCAGCGCGGCCACCGCGGTCGCGACCGGAGTACGGACCTCGGTGTCCACGCGGTGCGCCTGGCGCAGTCGGGAGACGTCCTGTGCGGTGCTGACGGTGGCGTACGCCCACAGGGCCAGCAAGGAGACGACGGGCACCATCAGCAGGCAGACGATCCTGGCGCGCACCGTGCGCGGCCGTATCCGTCGGCGGCCCGCGCGCGTGGGTGAGGCGTCCGCCGTCGTGCCCGGCTCTTCGTACGGTCCCTCGTCGGCGGGTGGTCCGGCGTGGGCACGTCGCCCGCGCACGGGGAGCGGCGTCCTGGCGCCGTCCGTGGGGGTCCTCCGGGGTGTACGCATGGCCTCCTCGCTCGGGAGTGGTTCGGGGGCGTGCCGTCCGGGCCCGTCACACGGTGCGGGCCGGTCGGCGGCTTGCGGCGTGCTCCGCCGGCTGCTGCGCGGAGGCGGACGCCGCGCGTTCTCCCGTGGTGGGCGACAGCGCGACGAAGGCCGAGGTCAGGAAGAGGTAGGAGCCGAGGCCGACGGCGAGGGGGAAGACGAACTGCATCGCTGTGGCCCCGGGCAGGGCTGCGCCGGAGGGTGTGACGCGTACGTCCACCGCGAGCATCCCGGTGTAGTGCATGCTGCTGACGGCCGCGCCCATGACGAGCGAGGCGAGGGTGACCGCGACCGGCGACTCGATGTTGAGCGCCGCCCAGAGGGCCGCGGTCGCCGCGACGACGGCGATCACAACGGAGACCGCGACCAGAACCGGGTCGTAGGTCACGTCGCCGTGCAGCCGGACCGCCGCCATGCCCAGGTAGTGCATGCTCGCCACGCCGAGTCCGGTGGTGAGACCGCCGAGCAGCAACGCGCGCGTGCGGTCGCGGCCGTAGCCGACGGCGAAGACGCCGGCGCAGACGACGAGCATGGCGACGAGGAGGCTGAGCACGGTCAGGGGGACGTCGTAGCGGATGTCGGTGCCGCCGACGCCGAAGCCGAGCATGGCCACGAAGTGCATGGTCCAGATGCCGGTGCCGATCGCGGAGGCCGCCGTGACGAGCCAGTTGCGGCGGGAGCGTCCGGTGGAGCCCAGCGCGCGGACGGTGCAGCGCAGTCCGAGGGCGGCGCCGATGCAGGCCATCCCGTACGACAGCACGGGGGTCAGCCAGCCGAAGGCCGCGTGGTCCAGGTGTCCCATGGCTCCGGGACGCTAGTGGGGGCACAGGGGCACAAAGGGGGCGCATTTCGAAAGGTGCCGCAAATTGACGGGGAAGTGCGCCGGACCGATCGGCTCGCGCTCGAACGTGTGCACCGCGACGTCCTCCGTGCCGGTGAGGGATCATGCGGCACATGAGCGACGACCACACACACGTCCAGGAGTTCTTCACCGCGCGCGCGGCGACCTGGGACAGCCGTTTCCCCGACGACGGTCCCGCCTACGCGGCCGCTGTCGCCGAACTCGGTCTGCGGGAGGGCGATCGCGTGCTCGACGCGGGCTGCGGCACCGGACGGGCCCTGACGCCCCTGCGTGCGGCCGTGGGAGATTCGGGCGAAGTCGTCGGGGTCGATCTGACCCCGGCCATACTGCAGGCGGCCGTGCGGGCGGGACGGGACCGCGACGGGCGGCTGGTGCTCGCCGACGTGGCCGCTCTGCCCCTGGGCTCGGCGGCCTTCGACGCCGTGTTCGGAGCGGGGCTCGTCTCCCACCTGCCCCGCCCGGCGGAGAACCTCCGGGAGCTGGCCCGTGTCGTGCGCCCGGGCGGCACCCTCGCGCTGTTCCATCCGATCGGCAGGGCGGCACTCGCGGCACGCCAGGGCCGGCGGATCACCCCGGACGACCTTCGTGCAGAGCCGAATCTCCGCCTCTTGCTGGCCGGCTCCGGATGGCGCCTGACCTCGTACGTCGACGAGGACACCCGCTTCCTGGCCCTGGCCGTCCGGGAGGTGTGAAGGTCGTGCCCGACCACCGCTCGCCGGGCTCGGGCGCCCGCGGACTCACCGCCGGGCTCGCCTGGAAAGCGGGCGAAAGCGGGCGCGGGGTCCCGGCTCACCACGAGGCCGAACCGTCGACATGCCGTACGGGGCAGCCGCCCGCGCCGGGCACCGGGCGGGTGCCCAGGTCCTGCAGCCGGTAGCCGTCCGGGTAGCTCTTGATCTCCCAGTTCTGCCGCGCGAAGTGCGGTGCCCGGCGCGGTGGCAGCAGCCGGACGGCGCGTCCACGCGCGCGTACCGCCCGGCGGACCAAGGAGCGGGTGGCGGGGGCCGGAGGCGGGTAGCGGAAGGCCTTCAGGAGCGGTTCGTCGAGCAGGGCGAGGGTCGCGGTGCGCAGCACGGGGGCGAGCGGCCGCGGGTACCAGGAGGCCATCAGGTCGAGCGTGGCGTCCGAGACACGCCGAGCGCCCTCGTCCCAGGCGAAGTGGGCCTCCTCGTAGGCGTCGAGGCAGGCTTCGAACTCCTCGTACGTATCGGGGATGTCCTTGATACCCATGCGCTGTCCGAGGGTGCGGTAGTGGACGGCGGAGGCGACGGTCTCGTGGCGGGAGAGCCTGCGCCAGCCGTAGGAGTCGATCCAGCGCTTGGGCATCACGACGAACGTGCAGAGCACGTACCTCATGTCGTCGTTGCCGATGTCGTAGCTGCGGTGCATCTGGTTGATGCGGCGGACGGCCGTACGGCCCTGTTCGCTGTCGAAGCCGTGCTCCACGACGGCGTCGAGGAGCAGCGAGGTGTCGTCGTAACGTTTCTGGGTGCGGTCCGTGAGTTCCGCCGTGCGCGCCAGCAGCCGGCCGATGCTCGGCACCGCGTACGTGCGGTAGAGAGCCAGTTCCAGGGCTCGGGTGAAGTCCCAGGGGAATTCGTACGCCGCGGTGAGCCGGTAGATCTCGGAGGCCTGCTCGTAGGGGTCCATCGTCCTTATGCATGCGAGCCGGTCGAAGCGCTTCACCGCGCCGTCCCCCTTCTGTCAGCGGAATCCCAACTCTACGGTCGTCAGCGGGAGACGAGTGCCCGGCAGGGGAATCACGCAGGGGGAAGGTGGTGGTCGGCATGGTCGACGAGGTGCGCAGGGCGTGGGAGAGAGTGCTCGGCGCGGTGCGCGCACCGGCGCGCACCCGTGGGGAGCGGTCCGCCGGCGGGAGCCCGGTCTTCGGCGGCGACAAGGCTGCCGACGGACGGGGGTCCGAGGGCGGCAGGCGGCACAACCTCTTCGAGGCGGCCGCGGAGTACGTCTCGGCCTGCGCGGAGGACGACCAGGACGGCATCGAGGAAGCGGCGGGCTGGGTGTCGCCGGAGGCGCTCTCCTTCGGGGTCAACGAGCTGGCCTGCCGTGCGGTCATCGCGCTCGCGCGGGAGCGCGACGAGTCGCCGCGGACGGTCGCCCGCGCGCTCCTCGGGCTGCCGGCCGCCTGAGCGCCGAGGGCGGGCGAACCGAGGCGGTTCGGCCTTGTACGGCCGGAAAACGGCAGCTCCGAGTGTGTCGGGGAGTCGTGACAACCGCGTTGTCGCCGCACTAGGGTGCGCGCCGTTGGACGAACCTGTGGGGAGGCTGAGATGGCCGGGACGGACGAGGACGCCGCCGCCGCGGACGACGCGCTCTACGTGCTCACGGCGGTGGTGCTGACTCCGGCGCAGTTCCCGAGTGTGCTGGGCGACGACTACCCGGAGGCCTGCGCGGCGCTCGGCCTGGCGCCGTTCGCCGACGGTTACGGTCTGGTGCTGGGCCAGGACGGCGCGGGCGCGCGGTGGACGGTCGTCATCGACGACGTGTCGTTGGTGGCCGTGGCCGTCGCGTCGTGGGACTGCGGCATGGAGTACGACCTCTCGCCCGACGAGCGCACGGTGGTCGCCGCCCTGCCGGGCTGGCCCCTGGAGGTGGCCGTCGCGGCCCCCGGCGTACCCTCCCCGCACGACCCCGCCCCCGAGGGCGAGGACGGTCCCACGCTGTCCCCACCGGACACGAGTACCTGGGGTCCCGCACAGCGGCGGCTGGGAGCGGACGAGATAGCGCTCCAGTGGACGCTGTGGCGCGAGCAGATCGACGACGCCGCGTTCACGGCTCGCCCGGAGGCCTCCGGGGGCGGGGCACCGGGTGCAAGCGCGAGCACGGGCGAGGGCGGCGAGGCGAGCACGGGCGAGGGCGCGGGGGCAGCAGGCTCGGGCGGGGGCGGCGAAGACGGCAAGGGCGGTCCGAGGGGGCACAGCGGCATCCGGCGCGTCCTCGCGGAGGCGCGTGCCTATGTGGAGTCACCGCCCCCGCTGGGCCGTGTGCGCTCGTCGTTCGCACCCGGGGACGCACGCACGCTGCGGGCCGACGGCCCCGGCTGGTCGCTGGTGGCCCGGACCGACGACATCGCGTTCGTGCTGCTCGACGACGAGCCCGGCGAGGTGCTTCCCGTCGGCCGGGGCCCCGAGCTGCCAGGCCTGCTGGAAGCACTCGACAAGATGGCGGTCCGGCCCAGCTGAGCCGCCGTGCCGAGTCGTGCCGTGGCAGCCGTGCCGCACTCGCGTGGTGGCTGCCGCATCGCGCATACGGGACCGAGCGCCGCGGAGGGCGGGGGCCGCGGCCCGGCCCCCGCCTTCTCAGCGACCGAGCTCCTTGCGTGTGACGCGGCGCAGCCTGCGCCGTTGTGAGGGATCCAGCGCCAGGTACGCCGCCGCCGGAACACCCAGCACAATCAGCAGAGCAGCCCACCAGGGCAGCCAGATCAGCAGTAGGAGACCTACCGCCACGCCCCCTGCGGCGATCTTCGCGTTTCTCGACATGTGCGTCGCCTCCTTCGCGGCCACTGCCGCTCTCTGCTCTGAAAACGGGTCCACGCGGCGCACGGTTCCACCGGCGTCCCTGAGACGTCCCTGACATGCACCCGTAGACGCCCCTGAGAGTGCCTGCTCCCCCACCATCGGACCACTCGGCCGCGCTGGGCGCGCGTTCGGCCTGGACGTGCCGGCGCCCAGGCCGACGGATGGCCGACGCCCGGCGTTCACCGGCGCGTCGTGCGGCGTTCCGCGGGTGGCCCAAGCCTGGCGGCTGTCACCGAACATGCCCCTCAGGAGGCCCGATGTCCCCGCACGCCCCCGGCCGGCGCCGCGTCCACCGATCCGTCGCGGCGGGCGTACCGCTCGCGGTGCTGGCCGCACTGGCCACGGCCGGACCGGCCGCCGCGCACACACCGTCGGGGGAGGCGTACGTCACCCGGACGGCGACTCTCGGCGACGTCCCGCTCGGGGCGTTCAGCAACTCGCTGCTCCCGGGCACGGTGGCCGACGACCGCGGGGTGGACCTCGGCGGCATCGGCAGCGACATCTACCCGGCGGACCGCGTGGGCGAGTTCTGGACGGTCACGGACCGCGGCCCCAATGGTCAGATCAAGGTGGACGGAACCAAGCGCCGCACGTTCCCCGTGCCCGGCTTCGACCCGGCGATCGTGCGGATCCGGGTCACGGGGAGCACGGTGAAGGTCCTGGGGGCGATCCCCCTGACCACGTCGTCCGGGAAGCCCGTCACCGGCCTACCGAACCAGGCGGGGCGGGACGAGGCGCCCTATTCCTACGACGCGGGCACGCCGCTGTCGTACGACCCGGACGGGCTGGACACCGAGGGCATCGTGCGGGCCTCGGACGGGAGTTTCTGGCTCGTCGACGAGTACGGGCCGTCGCTGGTGCACGTCTCCGCGCGCGGGAAGGTCCTGACGCGCTACGTGCCAGAGGGGCTGCATCTCGAGGGCGCCGACTACCCGGTCGTGGAGGCATTGCCCGCGGTCCTGCTGAACCGGAAGATCAACCGCGGCTTCGAAGGACTGGCCCAGTTGCCGGGCGGTGACCTCGTGCTGGCGGTGCAGAGCCCGCTGTCGCTGCCGGACGAGGACGCGGGCGAGGCCTCGCGCACCGTGCGTCTGCTGCGGTTCTCTCCCGGGAAGAAGGCGGTCACCGCCGAGTACGCGTACCGCTTCGATGCGGTGAACGTGGTCGACCCGAGCGAGGACGACACCTCCGAGCTCAAGATCTCGTCCGTGATCGCGGTGGGTGGCGACCGGCTGCTGGTCGAGGAACGGACGGACAAGGCGGCGCGCCTGCACCTGGTACGGCTGGACCGCCGGGCGAACATCCTCGGCGGCCGCTGGGACGACGAGGCGACGTCGCCCTCGCTGGAGCAGCTCGACGATCCCGCCGCGTTGGGTGTGCCGGTCCTGTCCAAGCGGCTCGTCGTCGACCTGGGCACGGTCGCCGGGGTGCCCGGGAAGATCGAGGGCGTCGCGCGCGTGGACCGCGACACGCTCGCCCTGATCAACGACAACGACTTCGGGATGACGGACGGCGCCGAGGCGTTCGACGCACAGGGCCGGCTGGTCGACAGCGACGTCGAGACGACGGTGACCTACGTGCGGCTGCCGCGGGCTCTGTGACGTCGGTCGGCCGGTCCACGGCCTCGGGGACGCGTCGTGCGGCACACACACCCGCGCGTGAGGAGATCCGCTCCGCTTGTGCGAGAGGGTCTGCGAGAGGGGCCGAACCATCTGTGGAGTCCCGGGTTCCCTCACGATGACCCTCACGCCGGTGTGTCGCGCGACGGCCCTGCGGCCCCGCTACGGCAGCAGTGCGTCCAGGGACGGCAGGAGCGACTCGAGATCACTGGGTACTTCGGTGGGCAGTGCGGTCGGCAGCTCGGTGGGCAATGCGGTCGGCAGCTCCGTCGGCAGTCCGCTGGGCAGCCGGGTGGGCAGGTCGCTGGGGAACCCGCTGGGCAGCTCGGTCGGGAGGCTGAGGGACGGCGCGGGAGAGGAGCTGGTGCCCGCCGGCGGGTCCTCGTCCGGTGAGTCGTCGCCACCCGAGGCCATCAGCACCACGGCGACCACGGCAATGGCGGCCGCCAGGAGCGCGAGCACCACGAAAAGGGGTTTTCCGCGCCTCCTGGGGCCACCGGGCGGGCCCGGCGGCGACGAGGGCGGAGGAGGCGGCCAACCGCCCCCTCCCGTGCCGTGATCGGAGCCGGAGCCCGAGGGAGGCGGTCCGAAGCCGCCCGGAGGCGGCGTGTCACCCGGCGGTCCGGGCGGCTGGGGCGGTACGGGCGGCATGGCCATGGTGTCCAGCGTCGCCCGCGACCGCCCAGGACGCGACCCCCTTACGGGACTTGATACGCCTCCATGCCATGGAGCGGACGATTCCGGCGTGTCCGATGAAGGGACCGCCACCACGACGGTACGCGGTCGCCATCGAAGCAGAGGCCGACGCCAGGACGAAACAGAGGCCGACGCCGGAGCGGAGCAGAGGCCGACGCCAGGACGAAACAGGGTCCGACGCCGGAGCGGAGCAGAGGCCGACGCCACGCGCGCGTGCGGCACCGCGCGGGTGCGAGCACAACCCCGCGCGCACGAGCACCTGCGTGTGCCCGCGGGAGCGCCGGAGACCGCCTCCGAGCCCGCGTGGGTGCGGTCGGAGACGGGCCCGGGCCTCACACCCCCGCGCGCGTGCGGTCAGCCCCGGGCGCCGAGGAGGTGGTCCATGGCGAGCTGGTCCAGGTGCTCGAAGGCCATGCCACGGGCGGCGGCGGCCTCGACGTCGAACTCCTCGAACGCGGAGCGGTCGGCCAGCAGGGCCTCCAGGCCGTCGGCGGCGGTGGCCTGGGCCAGCTGGTCCAGGCGGGCGTCGCGCAGGGCCTGCTGGACCTCGGGGTCGTTGCGGAAGGCGGCCGCGCGCTCCTTCAGGATCAGGTAGTTGCGCATGCAGCCCGCGGCCGACGCCCACACCCCGTCCAGGTCCTCGGTGCGCGGCGGCTTGAAGTCGAAGTGGCGCGGGCCGGTGTAGCCGGCGCTCTCCAGCAGGTCGACCAGCCAGAAGGCGGAGCGCAGGTCGCCGGCGCCGAAGCGCAGGTCCTGGTCGTACTTGATGCCGGACTGGCCGTTGAGGTCGATGTGGAAGAGCTTGCCCGCCCACAGCGCCTGGGCGATGCCGTGCGGGAAGTTCAGGCCCGCCATCTGCTCGTGGCCGACCTCGGGGTTGACGCCGTACAGCTCCGGGCGCTCCAGGCGCTCGATGAACGCCAGGGCGTGGCCGACGGTGGGCAGCAGGATGTCGCCGCGCGGCTCGTTCGGCTTGGGCTCGATGGCGAAGCGCAGGTCGTAGCCCTGGGAGGTGACGTACTCGCCGAGGAGGTCGAAGGCCTCCTTCATGCGGTCGAGGGCCACGCGCACGTCCTTGGCGGCACCGGACTCCGCGCCCTCACGGCCGCCCCAGGCGACGTAGGTCTTGGCGCCGAGCTCGGCGGCGAGGTCGATGTTGCGGATCGTCTTGCGCAGGGCGTAGCGGCGCACGTCGCGGTCGTTGGCGGTGAACGCGCCGTCCTTGAAGACGGGGTGGGTGAAGAGGTTGGTGGTGGCCATCGGCACGGTCATGCCGGTGGTGTCCAGCGCCTGGCGGAAGCGCTTGATGTGCTCCTCGCGCTCGCTGTCGGACGAGCCGAAGGGGATCAGGTCGTCGTCGTGGAAGGTCACGCCGTAGGCGCCCAGCTCGGCCAGGCGCTGCACCGTCTCGACCGGGTCCAGGGCGCGCCGCGTGGCGTCGCCGAACGGGTCCCGTCCCTGCCAGCCGACGGTCCACAGACCGAATGTGAACCTGTCGTCGGGGGTGGGCTGGTAGCTCATGCCACGGCTCCTTGCTTGAAGACTGTCTTGCCGACTATTTCGTCATGGCCGTTTACAAATTAGTATGCGGACGCATCTCTGGGAAGACAGATCCCGCAGAGCCGCGGAAAAACTTGAGGAGAGCCCGATGTCAGCAGCCGAGGGTCCGCTCGTCGTCGGCGTGGACACATCCACCCAGTCCACCAAGGCGCTGGTCGTCGACGCGGCCACCGGGCAGGTCGTCGCGAGCGGTCAGGCGCCGCACACGGTGTCCTCGGGCGCCGGCCGGGAGAGCGACCCGCGCCAGTGGTGGGACGCGCTGTGCGAGGCGCTGCGCCAGTGCGGTGACGCGGCGCACGAGGCCGCAGCGGTGTCGATCGGCGGACAGCAGCACGGGCTGGTGACGCTGGACGATCGAGGCGAGCCGGTGCGTCCGGCGCTGCTGTGGAACGACGTGCGCTCGGCCCCGCAGGCCCGTCGGCTGACCGAGGAGCTGGGGGGCGCGGCGTTCTGGGCGGAGCGCACCGGCTCGGTCCCGGCCGCCTCGTTCACTGTGACGAAGTGGGCCTGGCTCGCCGAGCACGAGCCGGAGGCCCTGCGCGCCACGAAGGCCGTCCGCCTCCCCCACGACTATCTCACCGAGCGCCTCACGGGTGAGGGCACGACCGACCGCGGTGACGCCTCCGGCACCGGCTGGTGGGCGTCCGGGACCGAGGCGTACGACGAGGAGATCCTCGCCCATGTGGGCCTCGACCCGGCGCTGCTGCCGCGCGTGGTGCGCCCCGGCGAGGTGGCGGGCACGGTGCGCGACAGCCACGGCCTGCCGTTCTCCAAGGGCACCCTGGTGGCCCCGGGCACCGGCGACAACGCGGCCGCCGCGCTGGGCCTCGGCCTGCGCCCCGGCACACCGGTGCTGAGCCTCGGCACCTCGGGCACGGTGTACGCGGTGGCCAAGCGCCGCCCCGCCGACCCGACCGGCACCGTGGCCGGCTTCGCCGACGCCCACGGCGACTGGCTCCCCCTGGCCTGCACGCTGAACTGCACGCTCGCCGTCGACCGTGTCGCGGCCCTGCTGGGCCTGGACCGGGAGGCCGTGGAGCCCGCCGCGGAGCTCACACTCCTCCCCTACCTGGACGGCGAGCGCACCCCGAACCTGCCGAACGCCTCCGGCCTCCTGCACGGCCTGCGCCACGACACCACCGCCGGGCAGCTCCTCCAGGCCGCCTACGACGGCGCGGTCCACTCCCTGCTCGGCGCGCTCGACCTCGTCCTCGACGAGGACGCGGACCGCTCCGCCCCCCTGTTGCTGATCGGCGGCGGTGCCCGCGGCACGGCCTGGCAGCAGACCGTACGGCGGCTGTCGGGACGGCCGGTGCAGATCCCCGAGGCCAAGGAGCTCGTCGCACTGGGCGCGGCGGCGCAGGCGGCCGGGCTGCTGACCGGCGAGGACCCGGCGTCCGTCGCCCGGCGCTGGAACACGACGCGGGGCCCGGTGCTGGACGCCGTGGAGCGGGACGAGGCGACGCTGGCCAGGATCGCCGGGGTACTCTCCGACGCGGCCCCGCTGCTGGAGCGGGCCACGGACACCCACTGAGAGTCGACCGACGGCATGACCGCACCGCTGCACGAGGCGCGCCCGGCCGGGCCGGGGCGTGCGCTGCCCGACACCCAGCAGGGCATGCGCCGCCGCAACCTGGCCCGGGTGATGCACGCCGTCAGCGCCGAGGGACCGCTCTCGCGGGCGGCGGTCGCCTCGCGCATCGGTCTGACCCGGGCGGCGGTGTCGACCCTCGTCGACGAGCTCATACGCTCCGGTCTGCTGGAGGAGCTGGGCCCCGAGCGGCCCGGCCGGGTGGGCCGGCCGGGGTCGGCGCTCGCCGTCAGCGGCCGCGGCCCGGCGGGGATCGGCGCCGAGGTCGGCGTCGACCACCTCGCGGTCTGTGCCGTGGACCTGCGCGGTGACGTGCGGGTGCGCGCCGAACGGCAGGGCACGAACCGGGGCCGCTCGCCCGGGCCGGTGGTCGAGGAACTCGCCCGGCTGGTGCGTGAGGTCGCCGCGGAGGCGGCGGCCGAGGGGTTGTGGCCGGCCGGCCTCGCCGTCGCCGTTCCCGGTCTGGTGGCCCGCGACGCCCGCACCGTCGTCCGCGCCCCCAACCTGGGCTGGCAGGACGTCGACCTCGGCGCGCTGCTGCCCGGGGAGTTCCCGCTGGCCGTGGACAACGAGGCCAACTTCGGCGGGCTGGCCGAACTCTGGCTGGGGTCCGGGACCCCGCGCGACTTCCTGCACGTGTCGGCCGAGATCGGCATCGGCGCGGCACTCGTCGTGGACGGCAGTCTGCTGCGCGGCACCCGCGGCTTCGCCGGCGAGCTCGGCCACGTCCCGGTCCGTCCCGACGGGCCCCGGTGCGTGTGCGGCGGACGCGGCTGCCTGGAGCAGTACGCCGGTGAGGAGGCGGTCCTGCGCGCGGCCGGCCTCGCGCCGGGCGAGGGCCGGGTCGGCCTGTTGGCCGACCGTGCGGCCGACGGCGACGAGGACGTACGACGGGCCCTGCGCGAGGCGGGAACGGCCCTCGGTATCGCCCTGACCGGGGCGCTCAATCTCCTGGACCCCGAGAGCGTCGTGCTCGGCGGCGCTCTGTCCGGCCTCGCGCCCTGGCTGCTGCCGTCCCTGGAGGCCGAACTCGCCCGCCGCACGGCGGGCCCGCCCTGTCCGGTGTCCGTGTCGCGACTGGGCCCCGAAGGTCCGCTGCTCGGGGCGGCGCACTCCGTGGTGCGGACCGTGCTGGACGATCCGGCGGCGGTGGCGGGGCGAGGCTGAGCCCTGCGGTTTCCCGGCGCCCGGCCGGTGAACGGACGTGGCGTCAGCGGTTCCCTCGGCTCGGACGGCCGCCGCGGTGTGCGCCGGCGGGCCGGCGCGGAGGCTCCGCGACCGCGGCGGCCGGAGGCACCCGCACGGCCGAACCGACCGGAACTCCCCGTTCGGGTGAGCGAGTTGTCCACAGTTCCGCGCTCGTCCACCGAACCCGGCGGTGGCCCCCGTACGCCGGCCGGCCGCCGTAACGTGATCACGCGGGCGCAGCCGAGCCTCCCCGTCACACCGGCCCCCTCCGCGCAACCGTCCACGCCCGCGCCCTCGTCCCCGCCTCCACCAGCCGTCCCCTGAACGGAGCCGTGCAGCATGACCGACTTCAGCGTCACGACCGCCTCACGGAGCATGACCACGCGGTCCGAACCGCCGGGGACCGCCCCGGCGTTCGGCGGCTCGCCACAGCCGGCCCCGACTCGTGGCCATACCGCGCGCCGGAAGCGCCGCCGGGAACCGATCACACCCGCGACCCCTCCCATAGCCCGTACGTGAACTGGGGTACGCAACCCCGACGGCCGAGTTCTCGTTGGCACACCATGTGCGACACCACCGACCCATGCGTGGCCGGGCTCCGCAAGCACGGGCGGGCGGCGCGTCGGACGGACCGCGGACCACATGCGCGACGGCGGGACACCGCGGCTCCGCCGACGAAGTCCGCGGCGACGCCTCGCGGCTGAGGCCCCGCGACCGGCCGGCATCACACCCCTGAACGCTCCCCCACTTCCCCACTTCCCCGCTTCCCCTCTCCCCAGCTCCCAGCTCCCAGCTCCCAGCTCCCAGCTCCCCAGAAAGGCATCACATCGTGGAACGAGCAAGACTCCTGCACGGCAGGCGACGGATCCTGAAGGGTGCCGTCCTCGCGGCCGTCCCCTACGCCCTGCTGCCGGACGCCCGGGCCGGCGCCGAGGACGCGACCGTCGACTACGCCTCGGCCCAGTGGCAGCCCGCGACCCCTTCCAACTACACCGCGTCGAACCGCCCCGCCGCCCACACCGTCGACCGCGTCGTCATCCACGTCACACAGACCACCTACTCCAAGACCCTCGCCGTCTTCCAGAACCCGAAGAAGAAGGTGTCCGCGCACTACGTCGTCCGTTCCGCCGACGGCAAGGTGGCGCAGTGCGTGCGTGAGACCGACATCGCCTGGCACGCGGGCAACTGGGAGTTCAACACGCGCAGCATCGGCATCGAGCACGAGGGCTGGGTGGACGAGCCGTCCTACTTCACCGACGCGTTGTACGAGCGGTCCGCCCTGTTGACGTCATCCGTCTGCGACCGCTACGGCATCCCGAAGGACCGCACCCACATCATCGGCCACCGCGAAGTGCCCGGGACGGACCATACGGATCCGGGTCGCCACTGGGACTGGGCGCGCTATCTCAGACTCGTCGCCTCCGTCCGGCCGTAGCGACGCGACGGGCGGACGCGCCGATCCGCCTTCGGCGCGACCCCGGTCCGAACGGTTGTCGGCGGGCACGCCCGGAGTGACGATGTCCCCAGTCGCATCGCCTTCCGGGAGGCCGAGTTGACCGATCCCTGGGTGGCCCTGGAGCCGTGGGCCGACCCTGCCGAGCGCGTACGGATACTGCGGCGGGCGCACGAGACGTTCACCGCCGCCGGCACGGTGGCGAGGCCGGTGCGGGCCGTGGTGGCCGACTCGTGGCGGCGCTCGGCGCGGGCGGGCGTCGGGCCCGACGGCACCGCGAGTGTCGAGCTGACGGACGGCGATCTCGGCGTCTACCGGGCCGAGCACCCACTGGCGCGGGTGATGCCGCTGTTCCGTGAACTCCTGGGTCCGTTCGCCGCCGACGGGGAGCATCTCGTCGCGGTGTGCGACGCGCACGGCAGACTCCTGTGGGTCGAGGGTCATCCGGCGACGCGGCGGAAGGCGGGGCGGATGAACTTCGTGCCCGGTGCGCGGTGGGCGGAGAGCGCGGTCGGGACGAACGCGCCGGGCACGGCGGTCGCCGTGGACCGGCCGGTGCAGGTGTTCGCGGCCGAGCACTTCATCCGGCGGGTGCAGCCGTGGACGTGCGCGGCGGCTCCCGTGCACGATCCGCGGACCGGGCGGGTGCTGGGTGCGGTGGACATCACCGGCGGGGACCGGCTCGCCCACCCGCACAGTCTGGGCTTCGTGCAGGCGGTCGCCCGGGCGGCCGAGTCCCATCTCGCGCTGCTCGCCCCCGAGCCGGCGGACACCGCCCCGCCGGTGCTGGCCGTGCTGGGACGGGACGAGGCATGTGTGACCATGGGCGGCCGCCGGCTCCGGCTCAGCCGGCGGCACAGCGAGATCCTGGTCCTGCTGGCCCGGCACCCGGAGGGCCTGAGCGGCGACGAGTTGTCGTGCGCGCTGTACGAGAACGAGTCGGTGACGCCGGTGACGCTGCGAGCCGAACTCACCCGGCTGCGCGGGGTGCTGGGGCCGGGACTGCTGGCCTCGCGTCCCTACCGGCTCACCGTTCCCGTCGAGTCGGACGTCTCCGCCGTCGAACGCCGGCTGGCGTCCGGCGCGGTCACGGCGGCGGCGTCGGCGTACGCCGGGCCCCTGCTGCCGGCGTCACGGGCACCGGCGGTGGTGCGGCTCAGGCACCGCACGGCCGACGCCCTGCGTGCCGCGCTGATCGCGCGCGCCGACCCGGACCTGCTCGCGGACTGGGCGCACGCGCCGTGGGGCGAGGACGATGTCGACGTGTGGCGGGCACTGGCGGCGACCCGCCCGACGGCGGCGGTCCGGGCCCGTCTGGCGGCCTTGGAGTCGGAGCTGGCGGTACCACCGGGACGGCCGGGCCGACGGCCCGGCATCCACCGGTCCGGCCCTCTGACGCCGGACCGCCCCCGCAGCGACAGTCCGCCGCCTCCTGGTGGTGTGAGCGCCTAGGTTGCGCCGGGTCAGCCCGCGGTCGCGGTCGCGGTCGCGGTCGCGAGGGGCGTCCTCCCGGCGGATGTTTCGAGGCTTCGGATGCGGGCGTGTTCTCTGCGTTCGGCGGCCGCCGGCGGTGGATGTCGGTGCCCTCGTGGGCGCGGAGGTGGGGCCGTGATCACGAAGGTCGGTGCGCTGACCGGCCGGGCGGCGCGAAGAGACGTCGGCAGGCAGCTGTGCGATCAGCGGTCCCCGAGGGACCGGCTAGCCGACCGTGAGCCGTTCGAGGTGACGGGCCTCCTCACGGGCGCCGACGCGTTCCAGGGCCCGGATCACAGCCGGGGCCCGCAGCGGTCCAGGCCGCCTGTCGTGGGCGAGCAGGCCCTGTACGGCGTCTCGCACCAGGGCGAGCGCGGGGGTGCCGTGCAATTCCCGGTGGGCGAGATCGAGGTCGACGGTGAGGGCCTCCCATTGGTAGTCGTACTCGGGGCTGGACGCTCGGCGGCGCACGGACTCCGCGAGTGCCCGGGCCGCGTCGTCGCGCCGGTCGGCGACGAGGAGGAGGCGGGCCTTGCGCCGGAGATGGACGGGGAGGTTCCACTCCGCGATCGCGCCCCCGGCCTGGTCCTCGTCCAGCCTGGCGATCACCTCCGCGACAACGGGGCCGGTCAGGGTCCGTGGCGTGGCGGCGGCACGCTCCTCGGACGAGCGTGTGGTGGTGTCGGCCCACTCCACGTCGTAGACGGCCCAGCCGTCCAGCATCAGGTCGACTCCCTCGTAGTCGAAGCGAGGAGTGGAACGGGACTGCCGGTAGTGGTGGTTCAGCTGGAAGCGCCGGTACGTGTTGTTCGTCCTGTCCGCCACGTGCAGCACCATGATGCTGTTCGCGTCGATGTCCACCGTCAGCTCGACGGCCACCGCCTTCTGGCGGGCGGGCAGGGTGATCGTGCAGATCTCGACGTCGTCGCGGGACGTCTTGGACCTCTCGATCACCGGGATGACGACATCGGCGCCGCGCGCGCCTTCGAAGGTGAAGTGCTCGGTCCGCTTCGTGGGGATCGTCGTGAGCCTGTCGACCAGCACGTGGCTGCTCGCGTCCGCGACCGGTGCCTTGCGCAACCGGTGAGGCCCCTGCCCGTCTCCCGTCCCCAGCGGTCCGCGCCCGTGCACGGGCGTGCACCGGATGCCGATGCCCCGATGGCTCATGTCGAGCAGCAGCACGTCCTTCTGCAGTCCCTGCAACACCCCGGCCTGCATCGCCAGCCCGTGGCAGACGGCGAACTCCTGGTACAGCTCGATGAACTCGACGTCGGGCAGGAGCCTTTCGAGGGCCTCGCGGACGGTGAACGTCTTTCCCCCCTGCCCGGTGAGCAGGACGACGTCGATGTCGGGGCGGCCCCACACGTCGTCGATGGCCGTCCGCGCGACGTACGCGAACCGTGCCGTCAGTTCCTCGCAGACGTCCCGGAACTCGGCGCGGTCGACGGTGAAGCGGTGCGACACGACCTGCGACCCGACCTCGATGTCCCGGATCACCACCACCGCGGACTGGTCCGTGGTCAGCAGCTGCTTGGCGCGCTCCGCCTCTTTGAAGATCTGTGCCTCCAGCGCGGTGTCGAAGACCACCGCGCTGTTCCACGCGAACAGTCGCCGCTTCAGCCGGGCCGCGAGCGCCGCGTCGAAGTCGAGGCCGCCGAGATGGTTGTCGCCGTAGACCGACTTGACCTCGATCACACCGTCGCCGGACTCGACGACCGCGATGTCCAGGGTCCCGCCGCCGAGGTCGACCACGAGGGCGGTTCCCTCCCAGTCGGGACGGTCCACGAGCAGCAGATAGGCCGCGACATTCGGTTCGCCGACCATCCGGGTGACCCGCAGCCCCGCCAGTTCGAAGGCGCGCAGCAGGCTGTTGGCCTGCCGGATGCTGAAGTTGGCCGGGTAGGCGACCACCGCGTCCTGCGGGAGCCGGCCCAGGGCGTCCTCGGCGTTGCCGCGCAGGCTTCTGATGACGAGCGACGCCAGCAGTTCCGGCGACAGTTCCTTGCCGTCGAGGGACAGGACCCAGTCCGTGCCGAGGTGTCGCTTGACGGCCCGCACGGTGCGCCCGGGGGAGAAGTGCTCCAGCTCGACGGCGTGCGAGCCCACCAGATAGCTCAAGTCCGGGAGGAAGGTGACCACGGACGGCACCAGTTTCCTGCCGTCCCCCGCCGGCAGGAGGTGCACCTGTCCGTCGCCGTCCGGCACCCCGATGACCGAGGTCGTGGTGCCGAAGTCGATGGCGAAGATCGCGGGGTCCGGGATCTCGGCGTTGCCGCCCCGGACGACCGACCGCTGCCTGATCTCCTCGCCCACACCCGCCGAGGCCCGCCACTCGTTGCGTTTGCGGGGCGAGACGAGTTCGAGATCGACGAGTGCCGCCGGTTCGACGCGTGAGTACGGTCGCTGGAGCGGCTTCTCGTACTGCCGGGCGAGCCCGGGGACCCGGTCCGTCAGATAGGCGTCGAGCTGTCCGACGGTGACGCATCGCCCTTCGTCGCCGAACGCCTCGTGAAGGGCCTGGGAGAAGATGCCCGACTCCAGCCGGCCGCTTTCGTACGAACTCGTCTCGGGTGCGCACGAGCAGAACGACACCATGCCGGGCGGGCAGAGCTTCTCCACGTCCACCTTGGTGGCGGCCGGGTAGAGCGACTTGCCGCCCGCCACAGCCGTACGGCAGGCGTCCAGCAGCAGGACGACGTGGGCGGCACCCGTCCCCCGGAGCATCCGCACGAGGAGGTCGAACCTGAGGCTCGTCTCCTCGAGCGCGGAGGTGATGGACTCCCGCGTGATGAGGTAGTCGTTTCCGTCCACGGTGGAGTGGAACCCGTGGCCGCTGAAGAAGAAGAAAAGCCGGTCGATGGGGCCGGTGGCGTGCGTGGCCAGCTTCGAGAGCGTACGGAGCACGTTGTGGCGGGTCGGGAGCGCCTCCGCCAGCCCGTCGGCGAAGGCGAAGACGGCGTCCGACGGAATGTCCATGGACGCCGCGAGCGTGTCCCGCATCCGCAGCGCGTCCCGGTGCGCGAAACGCAGATCCGCGATGTCCTCGTCCTCGTAGCGGGAGCAGCCGACGGCCACCGCCACGTTCACGACGGGCCTCCCGCCCGCCGCTGGAAGATCAGCTTCATTCCGCCGTTGACCTCGGCGGACGTGGCGCCGACGAGCCGGACTTCGCCCTTGGCGGTGACCTGGACGTGCACCTCCAGGCCGGTCAGCTCCAGCGTGTCCGAGGCCGTGGAGGCCTGTTCGAAGACACCGCCCACGTACTGGCACAACGTGGCCACGTTCTGGGCGAGTGTGTCGGAACTGATCCGCGTGACGTGGGTGACGGCGGTGCGGGTACGGGCGAGGAACGACTTCTCCCCGTCGTCGACGCCGTAGTCGATGGTGATGACCGGTACACCGGCATTCCGCGGATCTGACATCCGGGCCCCCTGTGAACTGCTGCCGCGCCGTCGAACTGTGCCTGCTCGCACGGAACATGGTCGTGTCAGGGTGAGCGTACTGAACCCGGTGCCGGATTGTGCACGTTCGCGCACAGAGCGTTTCCTGGCCCCCGGTGGGCCACCCGGGCCCCACCCCTCCCGTCCTCGGGGGCTCACGTCGTCCGGTTCGCCCGCGTCGTTCGGCGCTTCCACCGACGGCAGCCCGTCCACGTCGGCCCGGCCGCCCCGGCCCGGCCCGGCCGTCGACGCAACGTCCTCGCAACGTCCGCTTCCCTAGCCTCCGGCGGAGAGCTGTCCAACGGCGGGCAGCACCGCTCAGGGAGGCAGCACCATGACCCGTTACGCGGCGCCCGGTACCGAGGGCGCGATCGTCTCCTACCAGGACCGCTACGACCACTTCATCGGCGGCGCGTACGTGCCGCCGGTCCGGGGCCGGTACTTCGAGAACCCGTCCCCGGTGAACGGGCTGCCGTTCACGGAGGTGGCCCGCGGTTCGGCCGAGGACGTGGAGCGGGCGCTGGACGCGGCGCACGCGGCCGCACCGGGCTGGGGCAGGACGTCGACCACCGAGCGCTCCGACATCCTGCTCAGGATCGCCGACCGCATGGAGGCGCATCTGGAGCCCCTGGCCGTCGCGGAGAGCTGGGAGAACGGCAAGCCGGTCCGTGAGACGCTGGCGGCGGACATCCCGTTGGCCATCGACCACTTCCGGTACTTCGCCGGCGCGGTCCGCGCGCAGGAGGGGACGCTCAGCGAGGTCGACGCCGACACGGTGGCGTACCACTTCCACGAGCCGCTCGGTGTCGTCGCGCAGATCATCCCGTGGAACTTCCCGATCCTGATGGCCACGTGGAAGCTTGCGCCGGCCCTCGCGGCGGGCAACGCGGTCGTCATCAAGCCCGCCGAGCAGACGCCGGTGTCGTTGCACTACTGGATGAGCCTGATCGCGGACCTGTTGCCGCCCGGGGTGGTGAACATCGTCAATGGCTTCGGCGAGGAGGCGGGCAAGCCGCTCGCATCCAGCCCGCGCGTGGCGAAGGTGGCGTTCACCGGCGAGACCTCCACCGGCCGGCTGATCATGCGGTACGCCGCGGAGAACCTGAAGCCGGTCACGCTGGAACTGGGCGGCAAGTCGCCGAACATCTTCTTCGACGACGTGTGGGAGAAGGACGACGACCTGCGCGACAAGGCGCTCGAAGGCTTCACGATGTTCGCGCTGAACCAGGGCGAGGTGTGCACCTGCCCGTCCCGCGGTCTGATCCAGCGCGGCAACTACTCCGACTTCCTGGCCGCGGCCGTCGCCCGCACCGAGCTGATCAAGCCCGGGCACCCCCTCGACACCGACACGATGATCGGCGCCCAGGCCTCCGACGACCAGCTCAAGAAGATCCTCTCCTACATCGACATCGGCCGTCAGGAGGGCGCCAGGATCCTCACCGGCGGGGAACGGGCCGAGTACGACGGCGAGCTGAAGGGCGGGTACTACGTCCAGCCGACCGTCTTCGAGGGCGACAACCGCATGCGGATCTTCCAGGAGGAGATCTTCGGACCGGTCGTCTCGGTGGCCTCCTTCGACGACTTCGACGACGCCATCGAGATCGCCAACGACACGTCGTACGGCCTCGGGGCCGGTGTCTGGACGCGGGACGTCAACACAGCGTACCGCGCAGGCCGTGCGATCCAGGCCGGCCGCGTCTGGACCAACTGCTACCACGCCTACCCGGCCCACGCGGCGTTCGGCGGGTACAAGCAGTCCGGGATCGGGCGGGAGACGCACAAGATGATGCTGGAGCACTACCAGCAGACCAAGAACCTTCTGGTGTCGTACTCGCCGAAGAAGCTCGGCTTCTTCTAGACGCAGAAAAAGGGCGCCTGACCAGGGCAGATGCCCGGCAGGCGCCCTTCTCGGCGCACATCTAAGCAGCGAGTCGAAACACGCCCTTACTCCCGATTTCTCCCACCCGTATCCCAGCTCTGACCAGCAGTTCCGGGGCATTTCCGGGCCAAGGTCCCGCTAAGGCGCTCTCCGCATCATCATCGTCCGTCGCCTCCTCCCATCGCCGCATGGAGTCTTCGATCAGGGTGTTGGCGTGGTTCCGCGCATCAGCCAGGAACTTGGCGTAGTGAAGTTTCCCCAAGGCCGGGTAGTTAGCGTTTTTGTAGGTCACGCAAGGGGGTCGTCTCCGGTGCGACTGCCGCGTAGCGTCCCGTGCGGACTCTCTTGATCATTCCCTTCTTGGTCCAGCGGGCGAGTTGTCGGTAGGTGGCGACGAGGGTGACGTCGCCGAGGAGTTCGGCGATCTCCCTTGAGCGCCAGAGCCGTTCGGGTTCTGCCTGCAGGATGGTGAGGACACGTGTCATGCGGTTGCTGGTCTGGCCGGGGCCGACGTACTGGGGGACCGTGGTCGTGGGCAGTGCGGGCTCCGGCGCCGGCGGCGGCAGGAGAGTGATCACCGTCGAGGTCACGGCCTTGCTGGCGTCGGGGCGGCCGTCCAGTTTCCTTTCCGCGTAGCGGGAGATGGGGGACTTCACCTTGCGGGTACTGACGCGGCCCCGGCGTGCGGGCGATAGCGCCGACAGGACGCGTCGGCCGATCTCCCCGATGCCCTGCTCGAAGACTCCTTCTGCACCTACCAGCAGGTCACGGGCGGTCTGGAGGGCGACGGTGAAGCCGCAGCGGTCGGGATCGGTGCCTGGCTGGGACTCCGCCGCCTGGACCATGGTGCGGCGCAGAACCTGGTAGAGGGTGAGCGAGCCCACACCTCCTGCTCGACGCCGGCCGGGTCGTGCGAGCGCAGGACACGTCCGTGCAGGATGGTGTGGCGCAAGGCGTAGTAGGCGCTCTCGTGCTCCCAACGCTCGTGATACAGGTGCACGAGGCGGTCGGCGGGGTAGCGGCGGGCGTCCAGGAGCGTGGTCACCAGACGGTAAGAACCCTCGAAGTTGCTGCCATCGGTGCAGGTGATACTCACCTGGGCTTCGATGATGCGCACCGGGACGCCGCCGATGACCGAGAGATAGGAGGAGTCGGCGAGAGTTTGATGGACTGGTGGGCGGCGGCGCTGGCGGATGCGGCCCAGGACCTGTGCGCCGGTGGCGTGCGCGGCGGTGAGGAAGTCGTTGCTGTCGAAGCCCCGGTCCCACAGCACCAGCATCTCGGGGCCCAGATGGTGCAACAGCCTGGTGGCGTAGGAGGTTTCGCCCTCCCGGGTGGGGCCGAAGACCGCCGCGATGACGGCCCGGGTGCCGGTCTCGACCAGCGTCATCAGCTCGACCTGGGGATACCCGCCGTGCGGGCACCGCCCCAGCCAGCCCCGGTTGCGTTCGCTGTCAGGCACCTTGATCGAGCTGCAGCCGTCGAACGACACCGTCCGATACGGGCCGAACCGCACCCCCGGCATGGTTGGCCGAGCCAACGGCCCGGCCAACACCTCGAACAACGCACGCACCGGCGCACTGCCGAGTCGGCGGCGCAGATCACGGAGTGCCTTCGTGCTCGGGCGGACAACCGGCATCCCCGACAGGCCGGCCGTCAGCTTGGCCCACACGAGCCGATAGCCGACCTCGGGGAACATGCACGTCGCCAGCAGAAAGTAGACCCCGACCCGTGAGGGAAGATCCCGCAGCCGTGAGCTGCCCCGAGTTCCGTAGAGTCCGGCGATCTTGTTTCAGGCGGACTGCGGGGTGGCTTCCTGTTGTCGCCACCAGTCGCGTTCGTACTCG